>PNLC01000033.1 GCA_013822885.1 Bradyrhizobium sp. | reverse complement strand
TGATCGGGAAAGAGGTCGGGACCGGGCTCGGCGTCAGCATGGTGATCGAGAACAAGGCGGGCGCCAACGGCTCGATCGCGGCGAGCTATGTCGCGCGCTCCGCGCCCGACGGCTACACGCTGTTCGTGACGACGAACACGTCGCATTCGGCGAATCCGTATCTGCTGAAGAACATGACCTACGATCCGATCAAGGATTTCACCCCGATCGCGCGGACCGGCGACCTGCCCTTCATGCTGGTGATCCATCCGGACGTCCCGGCGAATTCGGTGGCCGAACTGATCGCGCTCGCCAAGAAGGAGCCGGGCAAATACTCCTATGCCAGCGGCAGTTCCTCGGCGATCGTGTCGGGCGCGACGTTTGCGCGGCTTGCCGGGATCGACCTGCTTCACGTCCCCTACAAGAGCTCGCCGCCGGCCCTGACCGACGTGATCGCCGGCCGCGTCTCGATGATGTTCATCGACGTTCCGACCGGCCTGCCCCATGTCAACGCCAAGGCGTTGAAAGCGCTGGCCGTCACCACCAAGAAACCCTCGGCCCTGCTGCCGCACCTGCCCACCATGGACGCCACGGTGAAGGGTTTCGACATCACCTCCTGGCAGGGCTATTTCGGCCCGGCCAATATGCCGAAGGATGTCGTCACCAGGCTGAATGCGGAAATCCGCAAGGTCATCGAACGGCCGGACATCAAGAGCCAGCTCGCCGAGCGCGGCATGGAAGCATTCTCCGGCACCCCGGAAGAGTTCGACGCGTTTGTGAAGGACCAGCTCGTGGTGTGGGAGAAGCTGATCGCGGGCGCGGGGATCGAGAAGCAGTAGGGCGGACGAGCGTCCTCCGTCATTGCGAGCGAAGGCCTGAACGCCGGCCCCAACTCGCAATGACGGTGAAGCAGCGGGAACGTAGCTTCACCGCTGTCAATCACCCGCGTGAAGCATTTCCAGCTCGGCAATGCGGTGGTCGGCGCGGCGGAGCCGGCGGCAAAGTTCGCGGTTGATGTTCTGCATCACCATCACATACGCCCGTATATCGGCCTTGTAGCAGGCGTAGAGTTTTCCGGCCGTGAGTTCGTACAGCACGGTCGGGCTGTCGGCTACGACGGTGGCAGATCGGTTCTGCATTTCGATCAGCGTCATCTCGCCGAAAAAATCGCCGGGTTCGAGGCGCGCCATATGGATGACGCGCTCCGCATCCGCGCGCCTGCTCACCACCAACTCGCCGGAGTGAACGACGAACATCGAACGTCCCGGCTCGCCTTCGGCCACCACGGTGACGCCGGCGTCGAAGCGGCACTCGACCAGCATCGAGATCAGGAGTTCGAGGCTTGCATCCGAAAGGCCGCCGAAGAACGGCGTGGCGAGCAAGAACGCTTTCAGATCGGGCGAGCTGACAGCCATCGGGCTAATATAATCGCGTGCCCGATGGCGGCAAGCGGTGCCGGGGCGTTGATGGCGCGCCCCTACGCCGCGCGCACCTTGACCAGGAATTCGTCGACCGCGCTGCGCAGCATGCCGGACTGGGTGTCGAGTTCGCGGGCGTTCGCCAGCACCTCGGACGCGGCCTTGCCGGTCGCGGTCGCGGCCGTGGTGACGCCGCCGATATGGGTTGCGATCTCGTTGGAGCCGGCCGCCACCGACTGGATGTTGCGGGCGATCTCGCGAGTCGCGCCGCCCTGCTGCTCCACGGCGCTCGATATCGAAACCGTGATCTCGCTCATCTGCGAGATGGTTTCGGTGATGCCGCCGATCGAGGCCACGGCCTCGCTGGTGGAGGCCTGCATGGCCGCGACCTGGGACGAGATTTCCTCGGTCGCCTTCGCGGTCTGGTTGGCGAGCGCCTTCACTTCCGACGCCACGACCGCGAACCCGCGCCCGGAATCGCCGGCGCGTGCCGCCTCGATGGTGGCGTTGAGCGCCAGCAGGTTGGTCTGCGCGGCGATCGAGTGGATCAGCTTCACCACTTCGCCGATCTTCTCGGCGCCGATCGAGAGCGCGCCGACGGTGGCGTTGGTGCGCTCGGCGTCGCTCACCGCCTTGCTGGCGATCTCGCTGGAACGCGCCACCTGGCGGGAGATTTCCGTCACCGAACTGGAAAGCTCTTCCGCGGCGGACGCCACGGTGCCGACATTGTCCGATGAACGCTGCGATGCGGCGCCGACGGTCGCCGCCCGCGCGCTGGCATCGCTGGCGGTTGTCGTCATCGACTGCGCGGTGGTCTGCATGCCGGCCGCCGCGGTCGATACCGAACGGACGATGCCGGTTACGCTGCGTTCGAAATCGCTGGCGATGTTCTCCATCGCCGTCCGGCGCTCAGCCTCGGCGCGCGCCTGCACCTCGGCCTCCTTCTGTTCGAGCCCGCGGATGCGCACCGCATTGTCCTTGAAGATCTGCACGGTCGCAGCCATCGCGCCGATCTCGTCGCCGCGTCCGATGCCGGGAATGGCGCCGTCCAGCTTGCCCTCGGCCAGTTCCTGCATGCGGACGCCGAGTTCGCCGAGCGGCTTTGCGATGCTGCGGCCGATCATCCAGGCGATGCTGCCCGCCACCACCGCGATGCCGAGAATGGCGAACCCGAGCAGCCACGCGAGCGGCTTCATCCTGGCATCGAGATCGTCGAGATAGGCGCCGGTGCCGACGAACATGTTCCAGCCGGGGATCGGCACCGCGTAGGAAAACTTGCGGATCAGTTCCTCGCTGCCAGGCTTGCGGAATTCGTAGCGCAGCGTGACATGCCCGTCCTTGGCGACGCCGTCGCGCAGCTCGCGCACGAGCTTCCTGCCGCCGGTGTCGATGTCCATGCGGTTCTGGCCGATCTGTGCAGGGACCGGGGCGAGCACCGCGACACCATCCATGGTGTAGGCGAACACGTAGCCGTTGCCGTTGTCGAAGGTCAGCGTATTGCCCCGCTTGCTGAACTCGGCAATCGCCGCATCCTTGGTCAACTGGCCCGCCTCGACCTGCTTCTGCAGCCCGAGCGCCATGTTGCGCGCCATGTCGACGATCGCCCTGGTCTGTTCGACGCGGCCGTTCAGCATCTCCCGCTGCATCAGATAGCCCGCGAGGACGCCGGCGGCGCAGAGGCCGAGCAAGGTGATTCCCACCAGAATGCCGAGCTTCGGGGTGATCTTGAGATTGGTCAGCGTCACAGGGAATCTCCGGATACAGGCGTGCGATTTGATCGATCGATTAAGCCGCACGGTATGGTGAGACCTTTAGCGCTTCCTTACGAAGGCGACGCAAGTCCGTGTTTTTATTGAATAAAGCAACCGATGATTGTAGCGCATGGCAATCAAGTCGCGTAAAAGGGGAAATCGGTCAAACAACAGTGGTGGCGCCCGCCGCCCTAAAACCAACACCGAATATAAATCGGGAGCAGGAAATGCCGAAATTCAGGGTGGTGACGCCGAAAGGCGCAAGCTTCACGGTCGCCGGCGGCGGCTATGACTATGAGAAGGAAGCGCTCGACCCGATCGGGGCCGAGATCATCGAGGCGCCGGCCAATGAGGCGGAATTCATCGCCGCCGCGAAAGATGCGGATGCGATCTACGCCAAGGGCATGCCGATCACCAAGGCGGTGATCGATGCATTGGAGAATTGCAAGGTCATCACGCTCGGCAGCGTCGGCGTCGATTCGGTCGACGTCAAGGCCGCAACCGCGCGCGGCATCCCGGTCACCAACATTCCCGACACCTTCATCGAGGAAGTCGCCGACCACGCCATGATGCTGCTTCTTGCAGGCTTCCGGCGGCTGGTCGAGCAGGACAGGATGGTGCGCACCGGACGCTGGTCCGAGGGCCGTCCCGCGCTGTTGAAGATTCCGCGGCTGATGGGACAGACGCTCGGCTTCATCTCGTTCGGCCGCGTCGCGCGCGCGGTCGCCAAGCGCGCCGCCCCGTTCGGGCTGCGCATGATCGCCTATGATCCCTTCATCCAGGAGACGCTGATTTCCGACCATGGCGTGGTCCCGGCGACGCTGTCGGAGGTGCTGGCGCAGTCGGATTTCCTGTCGATGCACGCCCCGGCCCGGCCCGAGGTCCACCACATGCTGGGCGAGAAGCACTTCCGGCAGATGAAAAAGAGCGCGATCTTCATCAATACCGGCCGCGGCGCGACGGTGGACGAGGAAGGGCTGATCAAGGCGCTGCAGGAGGGCTGGATCGCCCACGCTGCGCTGGACGTGCTGGAAAAGGAACCGCCGTCCCACAACAATCCGCTGCTTTCCATGGAAAACGTTACGCTTACGGCGCATGTCGCCTCTGCGTCGGCACGTTTTGACGAAGCACGCAAGCGCCGCGTAGGCTACGAATTGTCACTAGTCTTGTCGGGCATGTGGCCGGTAAGCTGTGTCAATCCGTCGGTGCTGCAAAACACCTCGCTCCGTCGCTGGCAACCTGTCAGCATGGATCGCGGTCCGAACAGCTAGGACGGCAAGAGGGCGTCTTCGGACGAAGCGGAGAACGGTCCGCGCCCGCAAGACGTAACAATCACAGAGGCGAAAGGCCTGCGATTCCCGCTGGAATCGAGGGCTATGGGTTCACCGGCGGTGAAACGTCGGGAACAAGAAAACAGGGAGAGCTCTCACTATGACTACCAACATCACCCGTCGTGACGCGTTGGCTCTGGGCGTTTCCGCCGCCGCGCTGGCGGCGACCGGCGCTTCGGCCCAGACCCCGTCCGCCATCAAAGCTGCCGACGTCCCGGCCCCCAAATTCGCGATCGAGAAGGGCGCGTCCTTGCGCATGCTGCGCCCGGTGCGCTTCGTGCAGGCCGACGAGGACGTGTTCCGCGCCAACGCCGCCAAGTTCACCAAGGAAACCGGCGTCGAGGTCAAGGTCGACTTCGTCGGCTGGGAAGACATCAACCAGCAGACCGCGGTGACCTCGAATTCCGGCGCCGGCCCCGACATCATCATCGGCTTCTCCGATGCGCCGCACATCTATGTCGACAAGCTGATCGAACTGACCGACGTCGCCGACTATCTCGGAAAGAAGTATGGCGGTTGGTTGAATCTTGCCAAGGCTTACGGCAAGCGGGCCAAGAGCGATGCCTGGATCGGGCTGCCGTTCGGTGCCACCGCCGGCCCTCTGATCTATCGCAAGTCCATTCTCAAATCCGTCGGGTTCGACAAGGCACCGGAAGACCCTGCCGGATTCCTCGACCTCTGCAAGAAGCTGCAGAAGGCCGGCAAGCCCGCGGGCTTTGCGCTGGGTAACGCCGTCGGCGACGGTAACGGCTTTGCGGACTGGATGATGTGGTCGCATAACGCCTCGCTTCTGGATGAAGAAGGCAATGTCACCATCAACAGCAAGGAGACGATTGCGGCGCTGAACTACGTCAAGGAACTCTATCCGACCTTTATCGCCGGCACGCCTTCCTGGAACGACGTCAGTAACAACCGCGCCTATTCTTCGCAGGAACTCGCGCTGACGGCGAATGGCGTCTCGCTTTATTTCTCGCTGAAGAACGATCCGGCAACCGCCGCGATCGCGGAAGATTCCGAACATCAGCTTTTGCCGAAGTTTCTTGCGCCGAACTCGCCGATGTCGGGACTGACGCTGAACGCGATGGTGTTCAAGCACAGCCAGTATCCGAACGCGGCAAAGGCCTTCCTGCAGTTCATGCTGGAAAAGGACCAGTACGAGCCCTGGCTCAATGCCAACAGCGGTTACTGGTCGCAGCCACTCGCAGCCTATGCCGCGTCAGCGGTGTGGTCCGGCGATCCCAAGGTCGCGATCTTCAAGGACACCATGAACAGCAAGTATTACGCCGGCTACAAGGGCCCGATTTCGACCGCCACCGGTGCGGTTCGCGCGGACTACGTGACGGTGCAGATGTTCGCCGCGGTGGCGACCGGCGCTTCGACGCCGGAGGCCGCGGCCGCGGAAGCCGAGCAGCGTGCGAAGCGGTATTTCCGGCGGCAGAACCGGTAACGACCGACAAGATCGGACGTCATTGCGAGGAGCATCGCGACGAAGCAATCCATTCTTTCTAACGAGACATGGATTGCTTCGCTTCGCTCGCAATGACGGCCTCACGTAGCTCGCATCGGGATAATATTGATGTCTGTAACTGCCCTCTCAACGCGCGGCGTGGCGCACCGGCAACCGGGCTGGATCGCGCGGCTGCTCGACTACAAGCCGTTCCTGATCGTGATGTGCCTGACACCGGCGCTCGGGCTGCTCGGGGTATTTCTCACGTACCCGCTCGGTCTCGGTGTCTGGCTCGCCTTTACCGACACCACCATCGGCAGACGCGGCGTCTTTATCGGCTTCGAGAATTTCCAGTATCTGCTGACCGATCCCCTGTGGTGGGGCGCGGTGTTCTACAGCGTGTTCTACACCGCGGTGGCGACGTTCGGAAAGTTCGCGCTCGGCTTCTGGCTGGCGCTGCTGCTCAACAACCACTTCCCGTTCAAGAGCCTGCTGCGCGCCATCGTGCTGCTGCCGTGGATCGTGCCGACAGTGCTCTCCGCGCTGGCGTTCTGGTGGATCTACGATCCGCAGTTCTCGATCATCTCCTATCTCCTGGTTGAAGTGCTTGGCGTCCGCACCACCAATGTCGACTTCCTGGGAACGCCGTGGGCGGCGCGGTTCTCGCTGATCGTGGCCAACATCTGGCGCGGCATCCCCTTCGTCGCGATCTCGCTGCTGGCGGGGCTGCAGACCATCTCGCCCTCGCTCTACGAGGCGGCGATGCTGGATGGCGCCACCGCCTGGCAGCGCTTCCGCTACATCACCTTCCCGATGATGATGCCGATCCTCGCCATCGTGATGACGTTCTCGATCATCTTCACCTTCACCGACTTCCAGCTCGTCTACGCCATCACCCGCGGCGGACCGGTCAACTCGACCCATCTGCTCGCGACGCTGGCGTTCCAGCGCGGCATTGCCGGCGGCGAGCTTGGCGAGGGTGCCGCGATTGCGGTGTCGATGATCCCGTTCCTGGTGTTTGCAACGCTGTTCAGTTACTTCGGCCTCGCGCGCCGCAAATGGCAGCAAGGAGAAGCCAATGACTGACGTAGCCGCCTCACCCGGAAACAGCAACGTCAGCAGCGCCACGCCGGAAACCATGTCGTGGGATTCCCGCGCGCGGCGCGTAGTGATGATCTACCTGCCGCTGGCCTGCTTCGTGCTGATCCTGCTGTTCCCGTTCTACTGGATGGCGATCACCTCGTTCAAGCCGAACGCGGAATTGCTGAACTTCAAGGATCACAATCCGTTCTGGATCACCTCGCCCACGCTCGCGCATATCAAGCACCTGCTGTTCAATACGGCGTATCCGACCTGGCTGTGGACCACGATGATCGTGGCGGTGTGCTCGACCTTCCTGTCGCTGTTCGCCTCGACGCTCGCGGCCTACGCGATCGAGCGGCTGCGCTTTCGCGGCAGTCCCTATGTGGGGCTCGGCATCTACCTCGCCTACCTGGTGCCGCCCTCGATCCTGTTCATCCCGCTGGCCACCGTGATCGTGCAGTTCGGCCTGTTCGACTCACCGCTGGCGCTGATCCTGGTGTATCCGACCTTCCTGGTGCCGTTCTGCACCTGGCTGCTGATCGGCTATTTCAAGTCGATCCCCTACGAGCTCGAGGAATGCGCGCTGGTCGATGGTGCCACCCGGCTGCAGATCCTGCGGCGGATCACGCTGCCGCTCGCGGTGCCGGGCCTGATCTCGGCCGGGATCTTCTCGTTCACGCTGTCGTGGAACGAGTTCATCTATGCACTGGCCTTCATCCAGAGCGGCGCCAACAAGACGGTGCCGGTCGCGATCCTGACCGAACTCGTCACCGGTGACGTCTACCAGTGGGGGGCGCTGATGGCGGGCTCGCTGCTCGGCTCGCTGCCGGTCGCGCTGTTCTACTCGCTGTTCGTGGACTACTACGTCTCGTCGCTGACGGGCGCGGTGAAGGAATAGGCGATTGCGCCCTATCGGGGGGTGGTGAACGCCACCGGGACGGTGAAGCTCATCGACCCCTGCGTGATTTCCGGCGGGAACGCCGGAAACGGCGAGGCCTTGCGCACCATCGCCGTGGCCTGGGCATCGAGCGCCCCGACGCCCGATGATCCGGCAAGCCGGCTTGCGAGCACCTGCCCATTGCGGCTGATCGTGAAAGCCATCCTCACAGTACCGGGGCTGGCGCCAGCCGGGTACTGGTGGAAGCGCATCAGGTGGGCGCGGACGCGCTGACCATAGGATGCGACCGCCGAGGCGACTGCGCCGGCGTTCGCCGAAGAGGCAGCCTGGGCCTGGCGTTCGACGCGTGGCGGCGCGGCGGTGCGCGGCGCCGGAGGCGCCTCGCTCGGCTTCCTGGCTTCGGGACGCACGATTTTCGGTTTGACCGGCGTCGGCTTGGCTTCGGGCACCGGCTTGACCGGCTCGGGGACCGGCTTCATTTCCACCTTCTGCTCGGGCGGCGCCACCACTTCCGGCCGCTCCTGCGGCGGGGTCGGCGCGATCTGCTCTTCCACCACTTCCTGCTGCTTGACCGGCTCGGGCGGCGAGGCGTCGGCCTGGTCCATCAACTCGTCCGGCGCACGTTCCAGCGGCGTCGATTGCGGCGCGGCCGAAACCGGCGCCAGGTCGATCATGATCGCCGGCAGCCTGGCGCCGGGGTCGGGCTGCAGCCGGGTCCAGTTCATGCCGATCGCGACCAATGCGGCATGAACGGCGAGAATTGCAGCGGCCGAGACGCCCCAGCGCCGCAATACGGACTGGTCGGAAACGTCGTGGAGCGCGAACGCATTCATGGCGCTAGCTGCGTCCGTCGAGGCCGACCAGCGCGATCTTGAGATAGCCGGCGTTGCGCAACAGGTTCATCACCTCCATCAGGTCGCCATAGCTGACGGCCTTGTCGGCGCGCAGATAGAGGCGCTCCTCCCTGTTGCCCTTGGTGGCGGTATCGATCGCGGCGGTCAGCGTCTCGCGCGCGATGATGTCCTCGCCGACGGCGACCGACAGGTCCGGCTTCACCGTGACGAACACCGGCTGGTCCGGGCGCGGCGACGGCTCGACCGCGCTGGCGGGAAGATTGACGCCGAGATCGACGGTGGCGAGAGGCGCTGCAACCATGAAGACGATCAGCAGCACCAACATCACGTCGATGAACGGCGTGACGTTGATCTCATGCGCTTCGACGAGATCATCGCTGGCGCCGCGCCGTCCGCCGACTGTCTGACCAAGCCTGGCTCCCACCGCGCGCGCTCCCGTTCACTCGGCCGCGCGCGAGAGTCGGAACGAGCCGCGGTCGCCCTCACGGCTGATCAGCAGCAGTACCATCGCGGAGGCGTCGCCAAGCAGCGCCCGGTAGCCGGTTATCGTGCGCGTAAGATGATTGTAGATCACGACCGCCGGGATTGCCGCGACCAGCCCGAGCGCGGTCGCAAGCAGGGCTTCCGCGATACCGGGCGCGACCACGGCGAGGTTGGTGGTCTTGGCTTCGGAAATCCCGATGAACGAGTTCATGATGCCCCACACCGTTCCGAACAGGCCGACGAACGGTGCAGTGGCGCCGATGGTCGCGAGCACGCCGGTGCCGCGCGCGATCTGTCGCGACATCGCCGCCTCGACGCGCTCCAGCCGCAGCGCCACGCGCTCCTTGAGGCCGTCGTCGAAATGGCCGCCGGACAGCGCGGCCTCGCGCGCGGCGGACTGGATGATCTGCGCCACGGCATCCTTGCCGTCGCGGCTGTCCTGCTCGGCCCTGGCCAAGACCGTGTCGGTTTCCAGCAGGCCCAGGCGTCGCTTGGCAAGCGACGTCTTGCGACGGATCTCGATGGTCTTTGCCAGCCAGACCGTCCACGTCACCAGCGACGCGATGGCAAGTCCCACCATGACTCCCTGCACCACGATGTCGGCGCTGACGAACATGTTCCAGGGCGACAGGTTGCGCGGCAGCAGCGCAGCGTCGGTCGCTGCGAACGCCGTGCCGGGAAGCACCAGCGCGCCAATCGCTGCCGCGACGGCGGCTGCCGCACGCCTGCGGACTTTCGTGCCCGGCCTATCCTGCTGCATGACCAACTCCCAGCTTACAATAGAGCGCAGCTAGGCCGCGGGCGCGATGCTGTCCGCGAGCGCATGAAAGCGCTGCAACTGGTCGCTGCGCAGCGCACGCGCCTCGTCGCGGCCGACGAACACCTTGAACATGATGCCGCCATCGACATTGATGAACGCAATGAAGGCCGACGATTTTCCCATGAACGGCCGCTCGACAAAGGCGATCGCCGCGCAGCGTTCATGCCGCAGATGGCCGTGCAGTCCCTTGGGCTGCATCAGGTTGAAATAGCCGCGGCCGACCTCCCCCGCCGGGATGGCGCCGGTGAATTCGAAGATCGCATCATCGGTGTGAACGATCAGTGTCACCTCGCCCCATTGCGCGATATCGCCCATCGCAGCGGCGAACTCGCCGCCGCTGCCGATCCGCACCATCGTTTCCGGCATCGCCTCCAGCACGGTACGCGGCGAGACCTTTCGCTGCCGCGCCACGTCCTCGATGACGGCGCCGGGATTCTCCAGCATGTGCGCCTTGAGGTCGGCGAGTTCCGTGCTCAGCATGGCAGCCTCCACATCAGGCGGCGGCGCTGGATTTGCGCTCGCTCAGGATCACCTCGAAACCCTCGAACTTGGGATGGCCGAGATAGAGGCTCTCGCCGGTCTTGTTGTCGGCGCGGGCGTGCGCGCGGCGGAACTCTTCCGAGCGGGTCCAGGCCTCGAACGCCGCCTTGTCGACCCAGGTCGTGTGCGACGAATACAGCGTGTGATCCTCATAGACCGGGCCCTTGAGCAGATTGAACTCGACGAAGCCCGCCATGTTGCCGAGATAGGATTCCCGGCTGCGCCAGACGGTCTCGAAGGCTGCTTCCGAGCCGATCTTCACCTGGAACCTGTTCATTGCGATAAACATCAGAGATCTCCTTGCTGGGGTGCGCCTGGCGTACCGATTGGATTAGGTGGAAACACGAACGCGCCGAAGCCGCGCTGGAGCATCAGCGCGGCCCGACCCTGGAGGGGATGGTCTCGCCCGAGACCGTGGATTCTTCGTGTCAGGTTCCTCCGAAATGATACTTCAGGCCGCCCTTGAACACGATACCAGGACCGGCACTGGCCCACTTCACGTCATTTTGCGTGTCGCCCGTGCTACCGACCGGAATGGCGTAGGGACGGTAGTACTGATTGAGCAGGTTCTCGACCGAGAAATTCAGCGTGAGATCCCGCGTCGGCTGGTACTGGGCATAGAGGTTGACCAGGTCAAAACCGGTTGCCGGCGTATAGGTCGGAGGGATGTTCCTGTTCGCTCCCGCCGACGTCCACATCACGGACAGCACGAGCGTTCGATCGAGCAACCGAATGCCGGCCGTCGTCGTGATCTTCTGCGGCGGGATGCTGTACAGTCCGAAGCCGGTCTGCAGGTTCTTGCCTTGCAGGTACGAGCCCGCAACACCGACGAACCAGGTATTGGCGTCGTACATCGTCTCGGCCTCGAAGCCCTGAATTCTGGCCTGAGCGATGTTCTGGTACTGCAGGAACGGCAAAACGGTAATGCTCGGCGCAGGCGGCGGCCCGGTCGGAACCACGCGCGGCGTGCCGAACGCGACTTGGTCGATGAAGTCGGTGATGTCGTTGCGGAACACGTTGAACTTGCCGCGGACGCTGTCCCCCGCCGTGAAAACGTCGTTCTTTTTCAGGTTGAGGCCGATTTCCTTGTTCTTGCCGACTTCGGGACGCAGGTTCGGATTTGGTACAAAGCAGAATGTCGAATCGGCACCGGGTCCCGGCGTACCCGACGGGCAGCGGAAGAACGAGTCGTTGACGGTAGCGCCGGCATGCGGCCCGTTCACGAGCGTTTCGGTGATCGAGGGAGCGCGGTAGCCCTCGGCGTAGCTGGCATAGGGCGTCAGGATGGCCGTGGGCATCAGACCGACCGTGATCTTCGGCGACAGGCGATCGCCACCAGTGGACGTCGTCGCGGATGACAGCTGGTAATTGTCGTAACGCAACCCGCCGATCACCTCCAGCAGTGAGGTGTAGTTGGCTTTCCACTGCACGAACCCGCCGGACACCGTGCGCTGGCCGCCCGGCGTCGTGACGTCGGAGGTCCCGCGCAGGTCATTGGACGCCACCTTGTCCTGGAAGGCATCCAGCCCGTAGGTGACCGCATGGCGCCAATCGTAGGTCTCAAAGCGCGTCGTGTTGTGGACGTCGACGCCAATCGTATCGAGCTGGTAGCCGCGGTTGCTGCCGATACAGCCGGAG
This sequence comes from Bradyrhizobium sp., assembly GCA_013822885.1. Lineage (GTDB taxonomy): Bacteria > Pseudomonadota > Alphaproteobacteria > Rhizobiales > Xanthobacteraceae > Bradyrhizobium. Next base: position 5,655 of record PNLC01000033.1, on the reverse strand, counting down.
ACCGCATTGCCCGGCACGCCGCCGCAGAAGGCGGAAGGAGTCGCGCTGGTATGGCCCGTCTTGATCTGGTCGTTCTCGGTGCGATTCCAGTAGACCTTCGCGTCCCAGTCGAACCATTTGTCGTCCGGCTGTGAATATTTCCAGCCCAGCGTCGTCGTGTAATTCTTCACGTCGGACCTGTAGATCGACGTGCCGTTCAGGTTGTTGGTCCCGTTCGCATTGGTGGAGTTGGGGTCGCCGGCACGGCGCGGCGGCTGGCCGACGCTGAAGAGATCTTCCTGGAATATCGTGCCCAGCTTGACTTCGTGCCCGTCGGCTGGGCGCACGGTTAATTTGGCAATGCCGGCCGTGAGCCGGTTTCCGGTGTTCGCAACTTCAAAACCAGTGCCGTCCTTGTAACTTTCCTGGGTGCTGTAGGTACCGCCGGCAAACACATCGACGTTCGGGTTGACGTGAACACCGCCGAACACCGAACCTAGCGCGCGGCCATAGTTGGTCCCGAGGATGGTCTTGGCGTCCACCCCCCAGCGCTCGCCTGGACGCACGACGTCTTCGATGTCCTTGGTGCGGAACGACGCCACGCCGCCGATCGCGCCGGAGCCGTAGATGTTGGCAGTCGGACCGCGGACGATGTCGATGCCCCCGACCAGTTCCGGGTTGAGGAAGAAGGAGCCGTTCGCGAAATGGCCGGTGCGCTGATAATTCTGCCGCGCACCGTCGACCACCACGGCGACACGGCCGAAATCCTGCAGGCCGCGGATATTGATCGAGGTCGACGGTTCGTCGCCGCGGTCCTGCACCCAGACGCCGGGTATGTTGTAGAGGAGACCGCCGAGGGTCGTGGCCTGACGGCCCTGGATCTGCTCGAGCGTCACCACGCTGACGGGGGCCAATGCATCAATCGCACGCTCGTCGGTCTTGGTCGCCACAGCCGTGATCGTATCCAGTGGCACTGTCGCGACGCCGATCTGCGCCCGCGCGTTCATCACGGGCGCGGCCTGGGCCACCTGCTGCGGCGCGGCGGGCTTGCGCTTCGACTGCTTCTGCTTCTTCTCGGACGCGCGCGTAACGGCGTCCGGCTCGGCCGCCTGCGAGAACGCTGCCGTTGACGACATCAACGCCAATGAAAATGCCGACGCGCTCAAAATCAAGGCGCGCAAATGCCTAGCCGCGAAAGCCATACTGCCCCAACCTGTTGTTCTGTCTCTTGGGTCTGGCTGGCGGGCGCCGCTCAACGCGCGGCTGCTTGCTGGCTACCGATTTTTGCGACCAGGCTCCCCTGCCCATATCGCATGCATCTGGTTACGCCGCGCTGCGGAACGGGTCAACAACTGCCCAGCCCAGTTTATATCGATTGTAAATTGCAGCAGTTGGATTGCGGCAGGGCCGACCTGTACAAAAGTGCTTCGAGGTACTTCGATCGGGGCTGCACAAACTAGATGACTTCGACTTCAGGAGGAAAGACCGGAGACGGATCGGCGCATGCGGCGAGCCCTGCTCTCACGGTGCGTTCAGTCGTCATGAACGGCAACCGGATCGACAGCCGCGAGCTGTTCGCGGTGGAGCGCGAGATCATCATCGCGCATGGCGAAGATAATTACCGCCTGCGGTTGACGTCGCAGAACAAGCTGATCCTGACCAAGTAGATCTGACCAAGTGAACCAGCAATGATATTCTGCCGCACGCTCGCACTATCGGCCGCTGCCTGCAGCTTCCTGCTCGGTGGCGTTGCCGTTGCAGCCGGCATCAAGGTGCACGATGCGCGCAACCGCGACGTCACCATATCGGATCCGGCGCGGATCGTGTCGATCGGCGGCGCGATCACCGAAATCCTCTACGCGCTCGGCTTCGAGGACAGGCTGGCCGGCGTCGATACCACGAGCCTCTATCCGGCCGCGGCGCGCGGCAAGCCGAATGTCGGCTACATGCGGCAGCTCTCGGCCGAAGGCGTGCTCGGACTCAATCCCTCGCTGGTGCTCGCCGTGCAGGGCACCGGGCCAAAGGAAGCCATGGACCTGCTGGAAGCGGCCAAGGTGCCGCTGGTGCTGGTGCCCGAAACCTTTTCCGAACAGGGCCTGCTCGACAAGATCAAAATGGTCGGCCAGGCCATGGGCGCGGACAAGCGGGCCGAATGCCTGACGGCAGTCGTGGCCGACGACCTGGCGCAACTGCGCGAACTGCGCGCCAAAGTAACGAAGCCGGTCCGCGTGATGTTCGTGATGTCGATGCTGAACGGCCGGGCGATGGCCGCAGGCCAGAAGACCGCCGCCAACCAGATCATTGCGCTTGCCGGCGGCGTCAACGCGATCGATGGCTATGACGGCTACAAGATCATCAACGACGAGGCGATCGTCGCCGCGAAACCGGACGTGGTGCTGTCGATCCAGCGCGGCAAGGATTCGGTGGATGCGGAAGCGGTGTATGTCCATCCTGCCTTCGCACTGACGCCGGTCGCCGCGAACAAATCGTTCATCTCCATGGAAGGCCTTTATCTGCTCGGCTTCGGGCCGCGCACGGCGGCGGCGGCGCGCGATCTGTCGATCAAGCTCTATCCGGCGCTGGCGCCGCAGGCCGAGAAGTTCACGCCGGCGGCGTTGACGGCCAATTGCCGGCAATGACCGATCTTGCGGATTCCCGTGCGGAAAGCGCAAAGCGCCGCAGCGGATATGCGTTGCGTCCGGCTGCGTCGCTTACCCTCGCCGCTCTGTTGATCGCGCTTTTCGGCGTGGCGCTGATCGCGCTCACCGTGGGTGCTGCGGGAATTCCGCTGGCACGGCTGCCGGCGGCGCTCGGCATTTGGGCCGATGCCTCGGCCGGTCCCAATCTCGTGCGCGACCAGCTCGTGCTGTGGTCGATCCGGATTCCACGGATTGCGGCCGCCGCCATGGTGGGCGCCCTGCTCGCGGCATCCGGCGCGATCATGCAGGGGCTGTTTCGAAACCCCCTCGCCGATCCCGCGCTGGTCGGCGTTTCCTCCGGCGGGGCGCTCGCGGCTGCGAGTTCGATCGTCTTCGTCGACAGCCAGGTCGGCGAGAGCTTGCGCTTCATGCAAAATCAGTTGCTGCCGTTCACGGCCTTCGTGGGCTCGCTTGCGACGACCGTCATCCTCTATCGAATCTCGAGCCGTTCGGGACGGACATCGATTGCAATCTTCCTGCTGGCCGGAATTGCCATTGCCGCGATCGCCAATGCCGGCATCGGACTGCTGGTGTTCATTGCCGACGATCGCCAGTTGCGCGACATCACGTTCTGGCTGCTGGGCTCGCTGAGCGGCGCTACCTGGACCAAGCTCGCCGCGCTGGGCCCGGTGCTGGGGATCGCCTTGGTCGCCTGCCTGTCGATCGCGCGCGGGCTCGACGTGCTGGTGCTCGGCGAAGCCGAAGCGTTTCACAGCGGCGTCGATGTCGAGCGGCTGAAGCGGATATCGATCGTGCTGGTGGCGGCCATGACCGGGGTTGCGGTTTCGGTCTGCGGCGTCGTCGGATTTGTCGGCATCGTGGTGCCGCATCTGCTGCGGCTGGTGATCGGGCCGGCGCACCGCCTGCTGCTGCCGGCCTCGATGCTGCTGGGCGCCGGGCTGATGGTGGGTGCGGATACGCTGGCCCGCACCATCGTCGCGCCTGCGGACATGCCGATCGGCATCCTGACCGCAGCGATCGGCGCGCCATTCTTTCTCGGCATGCTGTTGCGGCAGCGCGGGCTGGTCTCGCTATGACGTTCGTTCTCGAAGCCAAGCCCCTTCTCGAAGCCGAGTCCCTTCTCGAAGCCAAGTCGCTCTCGGTTGCGGTCGGCAGCGCGAAGCTCGTCGATGCGGTCGACCTGCGTATCGCGGCTGGCGAAATGGTCGCGATCGTCGGTCCCAACGGCGCCGGCAAATCGACGCTGCTGCGAATGCTGTCCGGCGACCTTCGCCCGACGACGGGCCATGTCGAACTGAAGCAGCGCGAAATCCACAGCTACCCGCCGCGCGAGCTCGCCCAACACCGCGCGATGCTGTCGCAGCATGTCAGCGTCACCTTCCCGTTCACGGTCGAGGAGATCGTCCATATGGGCGCGGGCGACGCCGGCCGCGCCACCGCGCAGCGGCTGGTCGATGCCGCGCTCGCCGAGGTCGGACTGTCGCATTTCAGCGCCCGGCAACTACCGACGCTTTCCGGCGGCGAGCAACAGCGCGCGCATCTCGCACGCATCCTGGTGCAGCTCGCCTGCGGTGAGGCGTTGCACGGACCTGGTCTATTGTTGCTGGACGAGCCGACGTCCAGCCTCGACATGCGTCACCAGATCGATCTCGTCGAGACGGCGCGGCGGAGGGCGCAGGGCGGCACCGCCGTGGTCGCGGTGCTGCATGATCTCAACCTTGCGATGCGGTTCGCCGACCGGATCGTGCTGCTGCATCGCGGCAAGCTCGCCGTCGACGGCGGCCGCACCGAGGCGATCACCGCCGAAACCATTCGCAGGATTTTCGAGGTCGACGTCAGAATCGACTACACCGAAAGCGGTATACCGTTCCTGCTGCCGCAGACGATGCGGCCGGTGGCATAGCGCCGCGCCCTTTATCCAACGGCGATACGCGTGCTTCACAAAACTGTCAGTCGCCCGTTACATCCGCTGTCCAGAACGGCGCATCATCAAACCGAGGAGATCGATCATGCGCATGTCCCTGCTCTGTTCCGTCGCGGCCGTCGTTTTGACCAGTACCGCTGCGTTTGCGCAAGGCGAAGGCGAATTTCCCGCCACGCTGAAGGGCCACGCCGTGCTGCCGGCGCAAACCTTTGTCGATGCCCCCGCAGATGCGCCTGACGACCTCAAGACCTCGGGCAAATACACCACCGGCAAGCGCGTCGATGCCGTCGGCAGCGTGATGGGAAAATCCTATGAGCGGCCGACCGGCGTGTCGTTGCCGTTCAAGGGCCAGCCGCTGCAGGGCCATTCCGGCATCAAGGTGATGGCCGACGGCTCGTTCTGGATGCTCACCGACAACGGCATGGGCTCGCGCTACAACTCGGCCGATTCGATGCTGTATCTGAACCGGCACAAGATCGATTGGGCGTCCGGCAAGATCGATCGGCAGGAAACCATCTTCCTGCACGATCCCGACAAGAAGGTGCCGTTCCGCATCGTCCACGAGAACACCGCAAAGCGCTATCTGACCGGCGCGGATTTCGACACCGAAGGTTTTCAAATCGTCGGCGACACCTTCTGGATCGGCGACGAGTTCGGCCCCTACGTGCTGAAGGCCGACAAGACCGGCAAGATCCTCGCCGTGTTCGACACCATGGCCGACGGCAAGCCGGTGCGCTCGCCGGATCATTGGTCGGTGCAGTCGCCGGCCGCTCCAGGCGCAACATACACGACGGTCAATCTGCGCCGCTCCAAGGGTTATGAAGGTTTCGCCGCCTCAAAGGACGGCAAGTTCCTCTACGGCCTGCTCGAAGGGCCGCTGTGGGACGCCGAGAAGAAGGATGTTGAAAAAGTCGACGGCAAGGAAGCCGCGCGGATTCTCGAATTCGACGTCGCCGCTGAAAAGTTCACCGGGCGCTTCTGGACCTACGTGTTCGAGCAGAACGGCAACGCGATCGGCGACTTCAACATGATCGACGGCACCAACGGCCTGATCATCGAGCGCGACAATGGCGAAGGCACCGCGGACAAGGC
>PNLC01000032.1 GCA_013822885.1 Bradyrhizobium sp. | reverse complement strand
CTGCTCGACGAGCAGGTGCGGCGTATGGCGCAACTCGACGGCGACGCCTACCGGCAGGCCGTCTACGCCAACATCGCATGGACGCTGCGCGACGTCGGCGGCTACAACTCCAGCGTTCACAAGAACCTCGTCGGCAACAACCGCGTCGCCACCGAGGCCGAAAAGATGGAATACAGCCGCTCGCAAGGCCGCGCCGACCAGATCCTGATGTCACTCCAGGAATTGCGCGGCAATCCCGCCACTCCTGCCAACGTCGCCGCGGCTATGGGAAAGATGGACGAAGCCTTCGTCAAGCGCTTCGGCAATGAACTGAAACTTGCCAAGGAAGGCGCGGTCACCGGAAAATTCGAACACGACATGGATAAGTTCTATGCCGAATCGCAACTCGGGCTCGGCTCCATCATCGGCGTGCGCGATGCCTTCTACGACAACGCCGAGCACATTCTCGGCACCTCCTATTCCTCCGCGCGCTTCAGCTTCCTGATCGCCCTCGCGGTTCTCGTTGCAGTAGCGGCGGCCAGCCTTATGATGATCACGATGGTACGCCGTCGCGTCTGCAAGCCGATCGTCGACCTCACCACCACCATGTCGCGGCTTGCCAGCGGCGACGTCTCCGATGAGATCACCGGCGCCGAGCGCGGCGACGAGATCGGTGCGATGGCGGCAGCCGTCCGCGTCTTCAAGGACAACATGATTGCCGCCGAACGCCTCGCCGCCGAAAAGGCCTCGGAGAACGATGGCAAGATGCGTCGCGCCCAGGTGCTCGACGAACTCACGCGGACGTTCGAAGCAAAGGTTACCGAACTGGTAGGCGGACTGTCGGCGGCCTCGTCGGTAATGGAGAACACCGCGCAGTCGATGTCATCGACCGCGACCGCCACCAATCGTCAGGCCGGCATCGTCGCCGCAGCGTCCGAACAGACCTCGAGCAACGTGCAGACGGTTGCGAGCGCCACCGAAGAACTGACCTCCTCGATTTCAGAGATCGGCCGCCAGGTCGCGCAATCGACCGAGATCGCCTCCCGCGCGGTCGAGAACGCCCGCCGCACCGGCGAGACCGCCCGCTCGCTCGCCGAGGGTGCGCAGAAGATCGGCGACGTCGTGACGCTGATCCAGTCGATCGCCGCGCAGACCAACCTGCTGGCGCTGAACGCGACCATCGAGGCCGCCCGTGCCGGCGACGCCGGACGCGGCTTCGCGGTGGTCGCTTCCGAAGTCAAATCGCTGGCCGGCCAGACCGCCAAGGCCACCACCGAAATCTCCGAGCAGATCGCAGCCATCCAGGCCGCAAGCGACCAGACCGTCACGGCGATCCAGAACGTCGCCAACGTGATCGCCGAGATCGACCAGATCGGCACAGCTATCGCGGCGGCGATCGAGGAACAGGGTTCCGCCACCAAGGAAATCTCCCGCAGCGTGTCGGAAGCGGCGCGCGGTACCCAGGAAGTCAATTCCAACATCACGGGCGTCCAGAAGGCCGCCGACGAGACCGGCTCCGCCGCCAACCAGGTGCTCGGCGCGGCCGAGCAGCTGTCCTCGCAGTCCAAGGACCTCGCCGGACAGGTCAACCGCTTTCTCTCGGAGGTCAGGGCGGCGTAGCGCTGCCCCGAGGGGCGGACAAGGGGTAGACTTGTCGAGGGGGATGCCAGCCATGCTACAAGCGGGAACATTCCCGCCGGCTGGAACTTGGTGTTGCGTAGCGTGGCCTATATCCCTGAAATGACCGCGGTTTTCGCGGTATCGCCCGGCGAGTGTCGTGAGTCTGCTTGAGACCGAAGAATTGCAGCGCCGGATTGCGGTGCTAGAGGCGGAGAACGCCCGGCTGAACGCGCTCGCGGTCGCCGACAACAGCGAGTTGGAACGCGCCGAGACCGCGCTTGCCGACAGCGAGCAGCGCTACCGTACCCTCTTCAATTCCATCGACGAGGGTTTCTGCATCATCGAATTCTTCGATGGTCCCCACGGTCCGCTGAGCGACTACGTCCATATCGAAGCCAACCCGGCCTACGCCGTGCATGCCGGCATCTCCAATGTGGTAGGGCAGAAGCTGCGCGAGATGGTGCCCGACGAGGCCGATGGCTGGGCCGAACTCTACGGCGGCGTGCTGAGGACCGGGGTACCGATCCGCTTCGAGCGCGAGCTCGTCGCCACCGGACGCTATCTCGAATTGGCTGCGTTCCGTGTCGAGCCCGCCAGCCGGCGTCAGGTCGCCGTATTGTTCCAGGACATCACGGCACGCAAGCGCGCCGAGGCGGCAATAAAGCACCTCAACGAGACGCTGGAGGCCCGCATCGCGGAAGCGATTGCCGAGCGCAAGCAGGCCGAAGAAGCCTTGCGCCAGTCGCAGAAGATGGAGGCGGTGGGCCAGCTCACCGGCGGCATCGCGCATGACTTCAACAACCTCCTGACCGGCATCATCGGCTCGCTGGAACTCTTGGAGACGCGGCTGCGCCAGGGACGCACCTCCGAACTGCATCGGTATGTCGCCGTTGCCCAGGGCGCGTCCAAACGCGCCGCGGCCCTTACCCATCGCCTGCTCGCGTTCTCGCGCCGGCAGACGCTCGATGCCAAGCCGACCGACGTGAACCGGCTGGTGATGGACATGGAGGAACTGATCCGGCGCACCGTCGGACCGCAGATTACGCTGGAAGTGGTGACGGCCGGCGGGTTGTGGCCGGCGCTGATCGACGCCTCGCAGCTCGAGAGCGCGCTGCTCAACCTCTGCATCAACGCGCGCGACGCGATGCCGGAGGGCGGCCGCATCACGATCGAGACCGCCAACAAGTGGCTCGACGACCGCACCGCCAAGGAACGCGATCTGCCCCCCGGCCAATATCTGTCGGTCTGTGTCACCGACACCGGCACCGGCATGACCCCCGAAGTGATCGCGCGCGCATTCGACCCGTTCTTCACCACCAAGCCGCTCGGACAGGGCACCGGCCTCGGGCTGTCGATGGTCTATGGCTTCGTGCGGCAGTCCGGCGGACAGGTGCGGATCTATTCGGAAGTGGGAAGCGGCACGACGATGTGCCTGTACCTGCCGCGGCACCATGGCGGGTCGCCCGAGACGGTGACGAGCCCGGCGACCGCCACGGCCGCACGGGAACGCACTGGCAAGACGGTCCTGGTCGTGGATGACGAGCCAAGCGTCCGCATGCTGGTGACGGAGGTGCTGGAAGAGCATGGCTACGCCGGCATCGAGGCGTCGGACGGTCCGTCCGGTCTGCGGGTGCTGCAGTCGGATGCACGGATCGATCTGCTGATCACCGATGTCGGCCTGCCCGGCGGTCTCAACGGCCGCCAGCTTGCCGACGCCGCGCGCACAACGCGTCCGGATCTCAAGGTCCTGTTCATCACCGGTTATGCGGAGAATGCCATCATCGGCAACGGCCAGCTCGCGCCCGGCATGCGGGTGCTGACCAAGCCGTTCGTGATGACGACGCTGGCGGAGCGTATCGCCGAGATGATCGGCGACGATCGAAAAGATTAGGCCGCAGGCCCGCCGCTATCCTCGCAATCCCAGAACGCGGCGTGCGATCGACTGGCGATGCACTTCGCTCGGCCCCTCGTACATCCGCATCAGCCGCGCCTTTTGTGAGAGCGCGTTGAGCGGAATTTCCAGCGTCATGCCGAGCGCACCGAGCGTCTGCATGGCGTGGTCGCAGGCCTCGTAGGCCATCTCGGTCGCGAACACCTTGATCATCGAGGCTTCTTGCCTGACATCCTCGCCGCGGTCGGTCTTGTCGGCGGCATGCTGCACCATCAGCCGGCAGGCGTGTATCCGCGTCGAGATATCGGCGACCCACCACTGGATCGCCTGGCGATCGGCGAGCTTGACGCCGAACGTCTCGCGCTGCCTGGCGTGTTCGCACAGCATGTCGAGCGCGCGCCTGGCGATGCCGATGCAGGTCGAACCCATTTCGAGCCGGCGAGTGCGCAGCCGCAGTTGCATCGGCGCATACCCCTTGCCGACCTCGCCCAGCACGGAGTCCTGGGGGATGCGGCAATCCTCGAACACGATCTCGTAGGTCGCCTCGCCACCCAGCATCGGGATCTCGCGCTCGATGATGAAGCCCGGCGTACCCTTCTCGACGATGAAAGAGGTGATGCCGCCCTGCCTTGCGTCATTGCCGACACGGGCCATGACGATGATGAAATCAGCGCGGCGCGCGTTGGTTATCCAGATCTTGCGGCCATTGAGCACCCACTGGTCGCCCTCCAGCACCGCACGGGTCTTCATGGCCGCGGGATCGCCGCCGGCGCCCGGCTCGGAAATCGCGATCGCGGAGACCATTCGCCCTTCGATGTAGGGCTGCATGTATTTCCGCTTCTGCGCCTCGGTCCCGACCGCCTGCAGCATTCGCAGGTTGGGCGAGTCCGGCGGCAATATGAACGGCACGCAGGTGCGGCCGAGTTCCTCGTGAACCGCGGCCATGGTGCGGGTCGGCAAGTCATGGCCGCCGAGGTCTTCAGGCGCATCGAGGCCCCACAAGCCCAGATCCTTCGAGACCGTGCGCAGCCGCTCCCGTTGCGCGTCACTCAATTCCGGATGGCCGGAGCCGGGCAGTTTTGACCTCAAATAAGCCGGTTCGAGCGGGATAAGTTCGCGGTCGACGAATTTCGCGACCGTCTCGCGGATCATGGTGGTTTCGTCATCGAGACTCATATCAAGAAGCCTTTCAGTCGGCGAAACCGACATAGCGGACAAAGTCACCGTTCGCCTCGCGATCGGAGCGGACGGCATTGGCGGGAAAACTGTCGTCGGGATGATACATCCGTTGCATCCCCATGGTCTCCCCCAATCCTGTTGTTATGCAGCAGCCTTGCGGGCCGCAGCCGAAGCCAGCACCATCTCGGCGCACTTCTCGCCGATCATGATCGCGGGCGCATTGGTATTGCCGCTGGTCAGGGTCGGCATGATCGACGCATCGGCGACGCGCAAGCCCTCGATGCCATGCACGCGCAGTTCGCGGTCGACGACGGCAAGCGCATCCGATCCCATCTTGCAGGTCCCCACGGGGTGATACGTCGTCTCGGCATTGTTGCGGACCCAGTCGAGCAGTTCCGCGTCGCTCTGAAGCTTCGCGCCCGGCGCGATCTCCTCGCCGGTGATTTCCTTCAGCGGTGACGTCGCCATCAATTCGCGCCCCTTGCGGATGACCGCGAGGATTCCAGCGCGGTCATGCTCGGTGGAAAGAAAATTGAAGCGGATCGCGGGCGGTTCGCCGGCATCTGCCGACTTGATATGGACCGAGCCGGTGCTTTCCGAACGCAGCACATTGGCGTTCATGGTGATGCCCTGCCGCTTGGCGACGCGGCGCTGGCGCCCGACCATTTCGTAGAGAAATGGCAGGATGGAGATGGTGGCGTCCGGCGTCTCCAGTCCCTCGCGGGTGCGGAAGTAGATGCGGACCGGAACGGCGGTCGAAGCCAGGAAGCCGGTGCCGAACAGCGCGTACTTCATTGCCTCGCGGGCGAGTCGCCAGCCCCGCGCATTGTCATTGAAGGTCATGTTGCGGGCCGCAATCGCAAACTTCAGACGCGGGGAATAATGATCGCGTAGGTTCTCGCCGACGCCGCGCAGCGCATGCACCGGTGTGATGCCAAGCGAGCGGAGCAATTCGGGCTGACCGATGCCGGACAATTCCAGCAGCTTCGGCGAATTGATCGAGCCGCCGCAGACGATCACCTCGCGCGCCGCCCTCGCCTCGCGGCGCGCACCATCGACGGAATAGCGCACGCCGACGCAGCGCTTGCCTTCCAGGATCAGCGCCTCCGCCATCGCGCCCTGCTCGATGACGAGGTTCGGTCTTCCCCGCACCGGATCGAGATAACAGACCGCGGTGCTCTGGCGCTTGCCGCCTGATATCGTCACCTGCGACATGCCGATGCCTTCCTGGGTCTCGCCATTCTGGTCCGGGTTGAACGGAAACCCAATTCTCGCCGCGGCCTCGATGATCTTCTCGAGCAGCGGCACCTTGTTGCGCGGGGTATCGTTGACGCACAGCAAGCCGTGGCGGCCGCGAAACTTGTCGGAGCCGCCTTCGTAACGCTCCATCCGCTGGAAGATCGGCAATACGTCCTGATAGCTCCAGCCGCGATTGCCGAGCTGAGCCCAATGATCGTAATCCTGCGCCTGACCGCGCATGTAGACCATGCCGTTGATCGAGCTGGAGCCACCCATCATCTTGCCGCGCGGCACATCGATGCGGCGGCCGCCCGAGCCTTCGTCGGGCTCGGACTTGTAGCACCAGTTCACCGCGGGATCGTCGATCATCTTGGAGGTGCCGACCGGTATGCGCGCCCAGAAATGGTTGGATCCCCTGGTGCCGGCCTCCAGCAGCAGCACGCGATAGGCGCCGCTCTCACTCAAGCGGCTTGCGACCACGGCGCCGGCCGAACCGGCGCCGACGACGATGAAGTCATAGGCGGCATTGTCCGACATGTCAGCTAATCCCGCTTGAAACGATAGTTGAAGCGGTCGCCGTCGGCCGTGATCAGGCCCGCCGTCGGCGTCGGAAAATGGATCGGCAGGATCAGCGTGTCGGTGCCGGCGACGGAAGCAAAGAATTTTCGCCGCGAGATCGCCGACTCTTTCGGGTCCCAGTCCGGCTTTGCCGACCATTCGGGCTCGCGGCACTGGATCATGTGATGCATGAGATCGCCGGCCACCACCGCGCGCTTGCCCTTCGAGAAGATGTTGACGCAGCAATGACAGGGCGAATGCCCGGGCGTCGGCGTTAGCGTGACGGTATCGTCGAGCGCGTAGTCGTCGTCAACCAGCACCGCCTGGCCGGCTTCCATGATCGGCAGGCAATTGTCGCGGAAAACCGTGCCGGGCGGGTTGGCGCCCTTGGCATTCTCCGCCTCCCACGCCGCATATTCCCGTTTGTGAAATATGTATTTCGCATTGGGGAATGTCGGCACCCAGCGGCCGTCGCGCAGCGTCGTGTTCCAGCCAGTGTGGTCGATGTGCAGATGGGTACAGAACACGTAGTCCACCTGCTCGTAGCTGATGCCGAGCGCGAACAGCTCGTTGCGCCAGCGCTCCTTGCCGGGGAAATCGAACGGCGGCGGGTGGCCCTTGTCCTCGCCGGTGCAGGTATCGACCAGGATGGTGTAGCGCGGCGTGCGCACCACAAACGTCTGGTAGGTGATGACCATCAGGCCGAGGGCGGTGTCGAACACCTCCGGCTCCATGCCCGCCAGATGATGTTTGAATACCGCCTCGTCATAGGCCGGAAAGAAATCCTGCGGCCGCCGCCACGGCCCCTCGCGCTCGATCACCGCGTCGATGGTGATATCGCCGATCCTGAGCTGCTTCATGGCCGTTCGCTCCCCATTTTTGAGGCAGGGTAACGGGGGCGTCCGGGGCCGACAAGCCGGGCGCGGCGCGCAGCGCCATGCGTTTCCGCAATCACGCGCTATTCGACATAACCGCCAAACGGCAGCCCTAGCTCCGCAACCCCGGCGCTTCCTGTCCGGTGCGCGCAACGTATTCCGAATAGCCGCCGCCGTACTGATAGGGGCCTTCCGGCGTCAGTTCCAGCACGCGGTTGGAGAGCGCCGCGAGAAAATGCCGGTCATGCGAGACGAACAGCATGGTGCCTTCGAACTCGGACAGCGCGTTGATCAGCATTTCCTTGGTCGCGAGATCCAGATGGTTGGTCGGTTCGTCCAGCACCAGGAAATTCGGCGGGTCGAACAGCATGTGCGCCATCACCAGCCGCGCCTTTTCGCCGCCCGAGAGCACCCGGCATTTCTTCTCGACGTCGTCGCCGGAGAAACCGAAGCAGCCCGCGAGCGCGCGCAAGCTACCCTGACCGGCTTGCGGAAACGAATCCTCCAGCCACTGGAATACCGTGCGTTCGCCGTCGAGCAGGTCCATGGCGTGCTGGGCGAAGTAGCCCATCTTGACGCTGCCGCCGAGTGCGACAGTACCGTCGTCAGGCTCGGTCGAGCCAGCCACCAGTTTCAACAGCGTCGACTTGCCCGCGCCGTTGATACCCATCACGCACCACCGCTCCCTGCGGCGGATCATGAAGTCGAGGCCCTGGTAGATGCTGCGGCTGCCATAGCCCTTATGCACGTTCTTCAGACTGACGACGTCCTCGCCCGAGCGCGGCGCCGGCAGGAAGTCGAACGCCACCGTCTGGCGGCGCTTCGGCGGCTCGACGCGCTCGATCTTGTCGAGCTTCTTGACCCGGCTCTGCACCTGCGCCGCGTGCGAGGCGCGTGCCTTGAAGCGCTCGATGAACTTGATTTCCTTGGCCAGCATCGCCTGCTGGCGTTCGAACTGCGCCTGCTGCTGCTTCTCGTTCAGCGCGCGCTGCTGTTCGTAGAATTCGTAGTCGCCGGAATAGGTCGTCAGCGTGCCCCCGTCGATCTCGACGACCTTGTTGATGATGCGGTTGATGAACTCGCGGTCGTGCGAGGTCATCAGCAGCGCGCCCTCGTACCCCTTCAGGAATTGCTCCAGCCAGATCAGGCTTTCCAGATCGAGATGGTTGCTCGGTTCGTCCAGCAGCATCACGTCTGGCCGCATCAAAAGAATTCGCGCCAGCGCCACGCGCATCTTCCAGCCGCCCGAGAGCGCGCCGACGTCGCCCTCCATCATTTCCTGGCTGAAACCCAAGCCCGACAGCGCCTCGCGCGCCCGGCCGTCCAGCGCGTAGCCGTCGAGCTCCTCGAAACGGTGCTGCACCTCGCCATAGCGCGCGATGATCTCATCCATGTCGTCGGCTCGATCGGGATCGGCCATGGCGGCCTCGAGTTCCCTCAGCTCTGCGGCGACGACACTGACAGGACCGGCGCCGTCCATCACCTCGGCCACGGCACTGCGTCCCGACATTTCGCCGACGTCCTGGCTGAAATAGCCGATGGTAATGCCGCGATCGAGCGAGACCTGGCCCTCGTCAGGGGTCTCCCGGCCGGAAATCATCCGGAACAGCGTGGTCTTGCCGGCCCCGTTCGGCCCGACGAGGCCGATCTTCTCGCCCTTCTGGAGGGCGGCCGAGGCTTCGATGAACAGGATCTGGTGGCCGACTTGCTTGCTGACGTTATCGAGACGGATCATTGGAGCCCGAAGGGGAGATAATCGTTTTCGGCCGCTGCTTAGGACATCTGGCGCGCCAGTGGAAGCGGTTCCGATGCCCGCTTCATCGCGGATGCAGGAATTGGTCACCTTGACCGTGGATCGATGCAGAATTTGGCTGGCCAGCCACATCCGCATCCGTCATGTGCACCCCCCTTGTTCCAGACCGGCGCTTCGCGTTGTCTCTGCCCCTGCATGCCGGACGCTGTTCCGGCCCGGAAACCGGAGGATCATTTGCACATCTCCTTCCTTTACCTCCTCGCGCTGGGTGCCGGCATCAGCGTGGCGACCCAGCAGGTGCTCAACGGCAGCCTGCGCACGGCGCTGGGGTCGCCGGCTTGGGCGGGGCTCGTCAGCTATGCCGTCGGGCTCCTGACGATGATCGTCACGGTCATCGCGCTCCGCGAACGGGTGCCATCCTGGAAGACTATCGTCGATGTGCCATGGTGGGCGTGGCCCGGCGGCGTGTTCGGCGGCGCCTTCATCCTGCTGGTGATCCTGCTGCTGCCCTCACTCGGTGCAGCGACGCTGTTTGCGCTTGTCATCGCCGGTCAGGTGCTCACCGCGGTCACGCTCGATCATTTCGGCGCGTTCGGGCTGACGCCGCATCCGATCAGCACCGCGCGGCTTGCCGGTGCGGTGCTTCTGATTGCCGGCGTCGTCCTGATCAGGGATTGAAGGGCTCGAGCCCGCTGTCGCGCAGCACCGGCGCGACTTCGGCGGAAGCGAGATAGCGCAACAGCCGATCGGCCTCGGCGGCGTTCGACGCCGCCGCCATGCGCCCGGCCGAAAACACCGCAGCCGTTTGCAGTTCGTATGGAATGGGCCCCACCACCTCTATGCCGCCGATCTGCTTCAGCTCGCTGATCTGCTGGACGGCGAGGTCGGACTCGCCGGTCACGAGCTTCTCGGCGGTAAAGCCCTGCTGGATGATCACGGCTCTGGCGTTGATCTCGGCGGCAATGCCGAGTTGCTCGATCAGCTTTGCGAACAGAATGCCGCTGGCGCCGAGCCGCGAATAGGCCACCGAACGCGCCGCGAGCAACGCCGCGCTCAACGCGGGCTCGGTCGCGATATCAGGATGAGCCGCACCTGCTTTTACGGCGATGCCGACCCAGGAACGCGCGAGGTCCACGCAGCTCTCTTTGGCCACGCGCCCCTCGCGCGCGACTTCGTCCAACCCTTCGCGGGTCAGGATCACGACATCGGCAGCCTCGCCCGCGCGCAGCCGCTGCAACAGCGCCAGCGTGGGTGCGAAATCGGCGTCGATCCGCGCGCCGCCGGCCGCTTCAAATTCTCCGCACAACCTCTGCACCGCGCCCTTCAACGCCAGAGTCGACAGCACGCGTATGATGACGGACATCGCTACAGCCTGCGCATCAGCTTCAGAACCGCGGTCATGCGGAGACTGCGCTTGCCTGCGAGTGCGGTCGCTTCCAGCAACGCGCCGTTGTCGTCGCAGGTGCCGGAGAAGCCGATCCCGACTTCATGGCCTCCCAAAACGGGGTTCTCGCCCAGCGCCGGCGTATGCTCCTGATTCAGGATCTGGCCTTTCCAGCGGCCTTCCTCCGACGTGTAGCTGCCGACATAGTAGAACGAGGCATCGCCGCCGAGGATGCGGCCGTCATTGAGCAGCATCACGCCGGTCAGGCCGCCCTCGACGCCGTCGAGCATGCGGATGTGAATCGAATAGAGGCCGTTGACGATGCCCCCCTCGCCGACACCGCCGGCGATCGGTACGGCCGCCTCCTCGATCGGCGTCATCACCGAATGAAACATCACGCCGGGCAATTCCTTCAGACCGCCCTCGAAACGGTAGAGGTCACCGTCCGGCCCACCCTTCGCCAGCAAGGTCGCGTCGTCGGTGCCGGCCATCGCGCGATAGCTTGGATCCGGGTTATGACGAACGGTGTGGACTTCGATCGCGATCCGGTCCTCCATCTTCACGTAGGTGCCGATATGGGCAAAGGCCGAATTGCCGCCGAGCATCTTGCCGTCGCGCACATACATCACGCTGCGGCCGACCGCATCGCCAAGCTGGAACCTGACTTTGTAAAATCCCTCGAACAATGGCCGCGTCCCCGGCAAGCCCTAAGGGCCGCTATCTAGCGCGGTTCATAACGCAGGGGAACGGCCTTGAACCGATGTATTCGAATCACCCCCATCAAAACGCAATGATCCGCCAAGGCGGTCGAGCCTTGGCGGATCAGGTTGCACCCGGGTGCCCCCACACCCGGGACGGTCGTGGGTCAGTCGCTTAGGCAGCCGCCGACTTGGCCGCGGTCGGGACTTCCGCGACGGTCTTGAGGATCTGCGAAGCGATGGCGTAGGGGTCGCCTTGCGAGTTCGGACGGCGATCTTCGAGATAGCCCTTGTAGTCGTTCTTCATGAACGAGTGCGGCACGCGGATCGAGGCGCCGCGATCGGCCACGCCGTAGCTGAACTTGTTCCAGGGAGCGGTCTCGTGCTTGCCGGTCAGGCGCTTGTCGTTGTCCGGCCCGTAGACGGCAATGTGGTCCATGAGATTCTTCTCAAAGGCGGCCATCAGCGCCTCGAAGTAGGCTTTGCCGCCGGTCTCGCGCATGAATTTCGTCGAGAAGTTGGCGTGCATGCCCGAGCCGTTCCAGTCGGTGTCGCCGAGCGGCTTGCAGTGATACTCGATGTCGATACCGTAGGTTTCGGTCAGCCGCTGCAACAAATAGCGAGCCATCCACATTTCGTCCGCGGCCTTCTTGGAGCCCTTGCCGAAGATCTGGAATTCCCACTGGCCCTTCGCCACTTCGGCGTTGATGCCTTCGTGGTTGATGCCGGCAGCGAGGCAGAGGTCGAGATGCTTCTCGACGATCTCGCGCGCGACCGCACCGACGTTGCTGTAGCCGACGCCGGTATAATACGGGCCCTGCGGCGCCGGGTAACCCGCGGTCGGGAAGCCGAGCGGACGGCCGTCCTTGTACATGAAGTATTCCTGCTCGAAGCCGAACCACGCGCCTTCGTCGTCAAGAATGGTGGCGCGCTTGTTCGTCGCGTGCGGGGTGACGCCATCCGGCATCATGACTTCGCACATCACCAGGACGCCGTCGGTGCGTGCGCCGTCCGGATAGACTGCGACCGGCTTGAGCACGCAGTCCGAGCTCCTGCCTTCCGCCTGCATGGTCGAGGAGCCATCGAAGCCCCACAGCGGAATCTGTTCCAGGGTCGGGAATGAGGCGAATTCCTTGATCTGCGTTTTGCCGCGCAGGTTCGGTGTCGGCGTATACCCATCGAGCCAGATATACTCGAGCTTGTACTTGGTCATTGAGCCTCTCTTGAGTTGATGCTTCGAAATGCGAGAAACCGACGGCTTGAAATCTGAGGTTTGACGCCCAGCCCCTGGAGATCTCCGCACGCGTGTACCCGGCCACGTCAGGCCGCAGGTTGCTAAGCATTTTGCGTGCCAGTCGCTGCACTGCGGCACCCGCTATCCACAGGCTGCGCCGTCGGCCCTCCGAAATAAAAGGTGCGACATAGGCGCGCGGCAGGCATGCCAAAGAGGCGGCCGAGGGCTTCGTCCGCGATGCGAATCCAGCCCATTTCTCCGGCATTTTCAAATATGAGCCGCGCCTCGATTAAAGCCGCGGCACTTCCCCGACACGTCCGCCATGGCACCCCGCCTCGGATGGCAACCTTCCCGCCAGCCCACGCGTTGGTCATTCAGTTGCTGCCTCCAAGGAAGCAACGCCGGAAATGCCTACGAATTAGACGCCACGTGACGATCTCTTGGTCAACTTGCATCAGCCGCGGGCACCAACGATATCCCGTATTGTAACGACTAGAGAACGAGTCGGGCGCACCATGGAGGCAGCGCTTCGGAAGGAGAGGATGAGATGCTGAATACGGGTTTGAATGAAGGCTCCGCCAAAATCTACCAATTCCCGGCTGGCGGCCGGGCGGCTCTCGCGGGTCGTCGCTATGGTGAGGCCAGGACCGAGCTTGCTGCTCCGTCGGTCAACCTCGCGGACTGCTGCGATAGCTGGTACCACGCAGCCGCCATTGAGGACGAAAAGACCGGGCGCGACCACTGATGTCCGGGAAGCGTCTGACAGGGCCGCGCCCGACAAAAGTGGCGCGGACGGCGAACTAGAAGAGGGTCGGAACGAAAGCGTTTCGGCCCTTTTTCATGTCTGCTCGCATGTCGTGAACGGCCGTTTGGCGTGCTTGAGCGTGGTTACTCCGGCCTTTGTGATCCTGAGCGTCACACCCTTCCCCGAATAGCGCGACCCCGACAGCGCCACGCGCTTGGGCAGCGTCACCGCCTTGCCGTCGAGTTGCAGATGGGCGCGGGAATCGTACTGGAAAAACGCAGCCATGAACTGTGTGCCGTCGGCGCAGCGGTAGTTCCGGAACTGCTGTTGCGCCAACGCCGCCGATGGTGCGCTGGCGGCCGCAGCGAGCGCCACGCCAAAAAACGTGATCCTGCAACAATTCATGTTTTGCCCCCCTGAGAGTTCAGTATAGACGAGACGGAGGCCAACGACATGGCCTTTACCGTCCTTCGCCGTCCCCTGTCCCGCCGCACGAGATCGTTCAAACGATGTCAGAATCCCCTGCCCGCCATCTCAACCTCGCCGGCGCCAGCAATTTCCGCGACCTCGGCGGCTATCCCACCAGCGATGGCCGCGTCGTCCGCTGGAGGCAGATCTTCCGCTCCAATCACCTCGGCCATCTTACAGATGACGACATCGCCATGATGCGTACCCTCGGGGTCCGCAGCGCGTTCGATTTTCGCGGCGCCGAAGAGCGCACCGCCGCGCTGTGCGGCATGTCCGATATCACCGTCCATTCGCTGCCGGTCGAGCCCACGGTGGTGGCGGCGCTGCGCGCGATCGCGGCCTCCGGCACGCCGCTGACGACGGACCACGCCGTGGACGTCATGCGCGATTCCTACCGCAGCTACGTGCAGAAGAACACACAGCACTATCGGACGCTGTTTGCACATCTGCTGGAAGATCGCGCGCCGCTGGTGATCCACTGCACCGCCGGCAAGGACCGCACCGGCTTTGCCTGCGCGCTGATCCTGCACACGCTCGGCGTTTCCGAGGAGGTGATCTCGGAAGACTACCTTCTGACCAACCGCTTCTACCGCCGGGATCCCAATCACAGCAGCGACCTGCCCGAGCATGTCACGCAGGTGCTCGGTTCGGTGCAGGCTTCGTTCCTCGGCGCCGCGTTCGAAGCCATCAACGCCGACTATGGCGACCTCGAAACCTATCTCTGCGACGGCCTCGGCCTCGGCAAGTCTGAACGCGCGCATCTCGAGGCGCGCTACCTGACCTGATCCGCCTTCACCCGCCGCACCACCGAGACGACGTCCGCGGACGGCTTGCCGCCCCTATCCCTGATATTGAGTTGCACCTTGTAGGTGTTGCTGATCTCGCTCTTGGGCACATAGAGCATCGCGGTGAAGCGGACACGGCCGCGCGCATCGAGTGTTACCGGCAGATCCTCGAGCACCCGGAACGAATTGCCCTTGCGATATCGCGGCGGCAGCCTGGCCGTCAGGACAGGCTCGACCAGCGCGCGCAGATCGAGCCTGGTCGCGGCGCCTCCGTCAATCCGGTAATAGGCAAAGGAATCGCTGTCCCAGCGGCTGTTTGCGATTTCGATCACGGAGCGGCTGTCTGGCGACCAGGCCGCCATCAGATCGGAGCGGTTCGCCCGCATCTCGCCGGTTTCCCAATGGGCGCCACCGAGCTTGGCCAGCACCGCGCCATCGGCCACACGGATCAGGATGTTTTCGACGTCGTTGGGAGCATCGCGGCCGGATGGCAGGCCCTGCGCGGTCCGCCAGGCGAATGCATAATTCTTCGATGGCGAAGTGGTGTCGGCGAATACGCGTAACGCGCTCTTGCCTGCACCGCAGACAAGGTCGCCGCCTTGATCGGCAACACAGCCTTGGGCCTGCACCGCAGCCGTCGGAGCTGCGTACAAGGCGAGGAGCACAACCGGCAATGTCAGAACGAACCGCACGGTTCAATCCTACGCTCCGGTTCCCGTCCAGTAAAGCGGCGGAGGATCGGGCGTCCACCTAATTCCTCAGGCCGCGGCTTCCATTTCCATTTCAGCATCGAGGTCGGCGATGACGTCCTCGAATGCCGAGATCGCCTGCTGGATCGCCGCGATCTGCATCAATTCCCAGCTCGATACCGGACCGCTGCGATTCTGCAGCGCTACGACCAGGTCGCGGCGCTGCTCTTTAAGCTGAACAAGCGGTAAACCATGATCCGGCAAACCCATGACGAATTCCCCTGCCTAACATTGGAGTTCGGGTTGTACCTGACGGGTTCTGCCAACGGCTTAGGGATTTCTGGCAAATTTTATCGATTCCGCCGCATAATGAAGACTTATCAGGCGCCCTCGGCGAGGCGGGACCCGCACAGGAAGCTGAAATCTGCCGCATGAAATCTGCCGCATTGCAAATGAAAAGCTCCCGGCGCTAGGCTCCGCTCCCCGGAGATGGAGGTCCAGCATGGACGGCAAGGTCGTTGTCGTGACGGGTGCGCTGGGCGCGCTCGGCGGCGTCGTCGTGGAAGAGGCACTGGCGCTCGGCGCGAGGATCGCCAGTGTCGACCACGCGCCAACGCAGATTCCGGCCACGGCTGACCTTTTTGAGCTTGGCGGCGTCGACCTGACCGACCCGGCACAGGCCCGGAAAGCGATCGCCGCCGCCGCATCGCATTTCGGCAAGATCGATGCGCTGATCAACATCGCCGGCGGATTCGCCTTCGAGACGGTGGCCGACGGCGATCCCAAGACCTGGCAACGGATGTATGCGCTGAACGTAACGACCGCGCTGAACGCGTCGCGCGCCGCGATCCCCCACCTCGTCGCGTCCGACGCCGGGCGCATCATCAACATCGGCGCCATGGGCGCGCTGCAGGCCGGAGCCGGCATGGGCGCCTACGCCGCTTCCAAGGCCGGCGTGCACCGCCTCACCGAGGCGCTCGCGGCCGAACTCAAGGGCAGGATCACGGTCAACGCGGTGTTGCCCTCGATCATCGACACTGCAGCTAACCGCGCCAGCATGCCGAAAGCCGATTTCAGCAAATGGGTGAAGCCGAAGGAACTCGCCGAGGTGATCCTGTTCCTCGCCAGCGACGCGGCAAGCGCCGTAACCGGCGCGCTGCTGCCGGTGAACGGGCGGGTTTAAGTCTCAACCCCGACCAGCTTTCGCATCTCGGCCTTGAAGCGGATGCTGCGCTTACCGGCGAGTGCGGTGGCTTCCGCCTCCGCGCCGGCGTCATTGTAGCTGCCGGAAAAACCGATGCCGACTTCATGGCCGCCGAACAGCGGCCGCTCGCCCTTTGCCGGCGTATGTTCGCGGTTGACCAGTTCGCCCTTCCATCTGCCGTTGGCGGCGGTGTAGGCGCCGATATAGTCGAAGAATGCATCGCCGCCCCTGATGCGGCCGTCATGCAGCATCATCACACCGCTGTTGCCACCATCGACGCCGTCGAGCATGCGGATGTGGATCGAATAGAGCCCATTGCCGATGCCGTCAGGCGCGACAGTACCGGGCGGCGGCGCATCGATGTCGTTGATAGCGGTCAGAATGACCGTGAAACGGACGCCCGGCAAAGCCGCGCTGCCGCCTTCGAAATGGACTTCATCGCCCTGGTACGTCCCGGTGAAATTCATGACGATATCGTCGACGTCGAACATCGGAACATATTGCGGACCGTAATAATGGCGCGACATCCTGAATTCGGCTGCGATCTGGCCTGCTGCCTCGGTGAAAGTACCGATGAACGAATAGCCGGTGTCACCACCGTACAGCCTGCCGCCCGGCGCGATGAACATCACGCCGCAACCGGCGCCGCGCTGGGTCGTGAAACGGAATTTGTATAGTCCTTGCAGCACGTCTTGCCTGCTCCGGGGTTCGGCCAATGCCAGTCGGCCCGCGAACGTCGGATTCGCCGGTTCCCTCGCATTGCCGTTATGGCCTTGTCCCCGGCGGATAGTTTAGCCGCTGAAGTCCAGCGCGATCAAACGCTTTTGACGGAATTCGGCTAGACTCGCGCGGTCGAGTCGCGGCTACGTCGGCCGCCGGAGAAAGTTTTGGAAACCGCGCTTTACCTGCCCGTCAAACGCTTCCTCGAAAAGCTCGGCTTCACGGTCAAGGGCGAAGTCGGCGGCTGCGATCTCGTGGCGCTCAGCGGCGACGATCCGCCGGTCGTGGTGATCGGCGAATTGAAACTATCCTTCAACCTGGAACTCGTGCTGCAGGCGGTCGACCGCGCCGGCGCCGCCGACGAGGTCTGGCTCGCTGCAAAACTGTCCGCCCGCGGCAAGGGGCGCGAGAGCGACGCGCGCTACCGCAATCTCTGCCGCCGCCTCGGCTTCGGCATGCTGGCTGTCACCAACACCGGCGATGTCGAGGTGATCGTCCAGCCCGCGACGACGGCCCCTCGCCGCAATCCGAAAAAGCGTTCGCGGCTGGTCTCCGAACATCAGCGGCGCAAGGGCGATCCGGCGATGGGCGGCTCCACGCGTGCGCCGATCATGACGGCGTACCGCCAGCAGGCGCTGGCCTGCGCCTCGGCGCTCGAAGGCGGGCCGCGGCGTGTGAAGGATTTGAGGGTCGACATTCCCGACGCCGGAAAAATCCTGCTGCACAACGTCTACGGCTGGTTCGACCGCGCCGAGCGCGGCATCTACGTGCTGACCGATGCCGGTCACGCCGCGCTCAGGCGCTGGCCGCAGCAGCCGCTGGATCTGAACGCCACGGCGCCATAGCGACGGGGACGGACTTCACACGATCGTGCACGCCAGTCGCACGTCGATCAGCCCGTCACCATCGAACTGTATGACGCTACAAGACTTGAGAGATTGTGATGCATGGCTGCGTTGCCGCACGAAATTCTGTGTTGCAATGCAGCATGAGGGCACCTAGGTATCTCGCAGTCAGATACGAGGCCCCGATGAGCGAAGACTGGAACAC
>PNLC01000031.1 GCA_013822885.1 Bradyrhizobium sp. | reverse complement strand
TTCATGGGAGCGCGGGGCTTCCAGACCACCACGGGCATCCAGCACTTCTATGATGCCCGCGATCTCGGCGCCAAGGGCATCGAGCCGGACGCCTTCTTCTACGACAAGGCCGCGAAGCTGATCGCGGAACAGCCGGCCAACACGCCGCTGTTCGCCTTTGTCTATCTCGCCGCCAATCATTTTCCGTGGGAGAAGAAATTCCGCCCCGAACTGCTGCCGTCCTGGCGCAACCCCGGCAACGCCCCCATCGTCGATGAATATCTGCGCCGCCAGGCGATCAGCGCCGGCGACTACACGGGCTTCATCGCGAGCCTGAAGAAGAGGTTTCCGGCGCAGCCGTTCCTGATCGTGCGCTACGGCGATCATCAGCCGGAATTCTCGTCGAACCTGCTGGATCCCGGGCTCGATGATGCCAGGGTCGCCCGCAAGTTCGATACCTACGATCCACGCTACTTCACCACCTATTACGCCATCGATGCCATCAACTTCGAGCCGGTCAAGAGCCCGGCGGTGATGGATACGATCGACGCGCCTTATTTGCCGCTGGTGATCCAGGAGGCCGCCGGCATTCCGCTCGATCCGTCCTTCGAGGAGCAGAAGAACATCATGCTCCGCTGCAAGGGGCTGTTTTACGCTTGCAAGGACGGCGCAGAAGCGCGCAGATTCAACCGGCTGCTGATCGAAGCCGGTTTCATCAAGGGGCTTTGAGGGAAGCATGCCGAGGGTTACCGAATCCGGAACGAACCAAAACATCCGCGCAGGATCGCGCGGTGCGCGGTTCTCTGCGCTTGGCATCGGCGTGATCGTGACGATCCATCTGGCGGCGCTCGCTGTGCTGCTGTCCACCGAGTACGGGCCGTTTGCGATCACGCTGTCGCTGCTGGCGTGGGCATTCATGAACTTCCTCCTGCTGACCGTGCTGCCGCGGCCGGCGGTCTGTGCAGCACTGGCGCTGGCCTTGACGGTGGTGCTGATCGGGCTGTCGCATTTCAAGTTCGGAATTCTGCAGCTGACGCTGACGTTCCTCGATTTCCTGATCATCGATCGCGATACATTTTCGTTCCTGCTCTCGGTGTTCCCGCAGTTGCAATTTCGGTTGATCGCGGCGGGTCTTTTTGCGGCGCCGTTGCTGTGGCTGATCTGGCGCTTCGATCCGTTCCGCGTGCGCCGCCGTTTGGCGTTGTCGGGCCTGGGGGCCACGGCCGCCCTGATCGCGGCGATGGCAGTCGCATCGCCCGAGCAGTCCTGGGAGCCGTTCCAGGGCGTCAATCACATCTCCAACCTGGCCCGCTCGGGCGTGGTGGCGGTATCCAGGCTCGCTTCGACCGGATGGATCGAGGCCGATCCCCCGGCGAACAGCCCGCTCAGCCTCGCCCGGGACGCGCGCGCCGCTACCTTGCCTGCGCTGCCAACTGACGCCTGCGACACCACTGCCAAGCGGCCGCACATCATCATGCTGCTCGACGAGTCGAGCTTCGACGTCACCTCCGCGCCCGATATCAAGGTGCCGGCGGGCTATACCGACTTCTTCAAATCCGCCGACGGCAAGCGTCGGACGATGATCGCGGAATCCACCGGCGGGCCCACGTGGTACACCGAATTCAACGTGCTGACGGGCCTGTCCGCGCGCTCGTTCGGCGATCTGAAGTTCTACGTCACCCGCATCGCCGCCGGCCGGGTGACGCGCGGGCTGCCGCAGGCGCTGCAGAATTGCGGCTACAAGACCATCTCGCTCTATCCGACCTATGGCGACTTCCTCGGCGCTCGTACCTTCCAGAAGGCCGTCGGTGTCGAGCAGTTCATCGACATGGCCGAGATGGGCGTGAACGAGGACATGCAGCCAGACAGCTTCTATTTCGATCAGGCGCTGAAGGCGTTCGCGCGCGAGCAGTCGCAGCAAGCGCCGGTCTTCATGTTCGTCTACCTCACGGCCAATCACTTCCCATGGACCGACGTCTATAGGCCCGATCTGACCCCGCCGGGCTGGACGCCGCCGGGCAATACCGCTGAGGTCGATGAATACATCCGCCGCCAGACCATGACGGCAAAGGACTACGGCGAATTCACCGCGCGGCTGAAGCGCGACTATCCGGACCAGTCGTTTCTGGTGCTGCGTTTCGGCGATCACCAGCCAGCGATCTCGCAAAAGCTGCTCGAGCCGGGCATCGACCAGAAGTCGCTGGCGAAACGCTTGATGGCTACGGATCCGCGATACTATTCCACCTATTACGCCATCGACGGCATCAACTACCGGCCCCAGAACCTGTCGTCGGCGCTCGATACGCTCGATGCGGCCTATCTCCCGCTCGTACTCCAGGAAGCCGCCGGCATCCCGCTGGATTCCACGTTCAAAGAGCAGAAGAGCATCATGCTCCGCTGCAACGGGACGTTCTATGCCTGCAAAAAGGGCGCGGAGGCCCGCAGGTTCAACCGGCTTTTGATCGACGCCGGGATGATCAAGGGGCTGTAGAATCCTCACCCGATTCGCCACCGTCATTGCGAGGAGCGAAGCGACGAAGCAATCCATCTATCCGTTGTGCCGTACGATGGACTGCTTCGCTGCGCTCGCAATGACGGGGGCCTACTTCTTCCCCACTTTCTCCCACAGCCACCGCGCCACCGCATCCGGCGAACTCGTCGCGTCGTTGCCCGCCGCGCGCAAATTGGCCTCGCGCATCGTGGCGATGTTGATCCTGCCGAGGAGCGGGGCCAGCGCGGTGCGCAGTGCCTGGTCGTCGGCGCGCTTCGGCGCGAGCAGCACCATCGCGTCGTAGGGCGGGATCGCGTGCCTGGGATCGCCGAGCACCACGAGGTCATATTTCGCGATCAGCCCGTCGCTGGTGTAGCCCGCGATGACGTCGACTTCGCCGGATGCGGCCGCCGCATACATGAAGTCCGGCTGCATCTGCCGCTGCGAGCGGAACGACAGCCCGTAGACCTTCCGCAGCGAAGCCCATTCCGGCCGCGAGAAGAACTCGTAATCGCCGGCGATCGTCAAGCCCGCCGCGCGCGAGGCGAGGTCGGCGATGGTGCGGATGCCGAGCTGCTCGGCGCGCTTGCGCGGCATCACCAGCGCGTAGGCGTTCTCGAAGCCGAGTTCGCCCAGTAGCGTGATGTTCTGTCTTGCCAGCAGGGTCTTCAATTCGTCGAGCAGCACTTCGCGCGGCCGGATGTCGCTGCGCTGAAACTGGTTGGCCCACAGCGTACCGGAATAGTCGACATAGACGTCGATATCGTTGCCTGCCAGCGCTTCGAACACCACATTGGAGCCCAGGCCTTCGCGCGTCGTGGCCGACAGCCCGGCTGCCTTCAGCCGCTGACCTATCAACGCCGCCAGCACATATTGTTCGGTGAAGGTCTTTGCCCCGACGATATAGCCGCCCTGCGAGCGCGTGATGGTCGGCACCAGCGTGGCCGCGACAAGTGCTGCGATGCCGACGACGCCCAGCGCCGTGCGCAGGCGGCTGCGGTGGCGCAGGCCGAGTTCGATCAGCGCCAGCAATTGATCGACGGCCAGCGCCAGCACCGCCGCGGCGAGGCAGCCGAACAGAACGAACACCCAGTTCTGGGTCTGCAGGCCTGCGAAGATGTAGTTGCCGAGGCTGGTCTGGCCGATCGGCGTCGACAGCGTTGCGGTGCCGATCACCCAGACCGCCGCGGTGCGGATGCCCGCCATCATGACCGGCAGCGCCAGCGGCAATTCGACGGTGAACAGCGACTGACGCGGGGTCATGCCGACGCCCTTCGCCGCTTCCAGGATCGCCGGATCGACGCCCTGCAGCCCGGTGATGGTGTTGCGCAGCACCGGCAGCATCGAATAGAGCGCGAGCGCCAGCACCGCGGGCAGGAATCCGAACGCCGAAAAACCAAATCCGAACCATGACAGCGAGAGTGCCGCCAGCGCCAGCAGCAGCGGATAGAACAGCGCCAGCAGCGCCAGTCCCGGCACCGTCTGCACGACGCTGGCAAGACCGAGCAGCGCGCCGCGCATCACCGGGCGATGGCGCGAGATGATGGCGAGCGGCAGGCTGACCAGAAGCCCGAGCGCCAGCGCGGTCACGCTGACGCGGACGTGGTTGCCGAGATAGTCGGGCAAATGGCCCAGCGCCTCGGCCCAGCGCGGATCGGTGAGCAGGCTCATGCCGCGCCATTCCGCGGCAGCAGGGTGCCCAGCCGTTCGGCCTGCCGCCGCGGCGTGCGCAGGAGTTCACCGACGTAAGCGTCGCCGGACTTCGACAACTCCGCCGGCGTGCCCTGCGCCAGCAGCCGCCCGCCGCGCATGACCGCAATGCGGTCGGCGAGCAGGATGGCCTCGGTCATGTCATGGGTGATCATGATCGTGGTTAGGCCGAGCTTGCGGTGCAACTCGCGAAAATCGTCGCTCAGCGCGTCGCGGGTGAGGGGATCAAGCGCGCCGAACGGCTCGTCCATCAGCACGATGCGCGGCTTTGCGGCGAGCGCACGCGCCACGCCGACGCGCTGGCGCTGGCCGCCGGAGAGTTCATGCGGCAGGCGGTCGCGATATTGGGCGCGGTCGAGCCGCACCAGGTCGAGCAGTTCGTCCACCCGCGCGGAAATCTCGGCAGCAGGCGTGCCCAGCAGCTTCGGCGTGATGCCGACATTGCCGGCGACGCTGAGATGCGGAAACAGTCCGCCGCTCTGGAAGACGTAGCCGATCCGCCGGCGCAGCGGTATGGGATCGACGTTCCGCACGTCCTCGCCTTCGACCGTGATCGTGCCGCCGTCGGCCTCGATCAGCCGGTTGGTGAGCCGCAACAGCGTGGTCTTGCCCGAGCCGGAGCCGCCGACGATGGCCACAAACTCGCCTTCGGCAACTTCGAGCGAGACGTCGTCGACCGCCACCACGCGGCCGTCGTCGAACGTCTTGGCGACATGCGCGTAGGCGATCAGCGGAACTGCAGTCATTGGGCATGGCCTCGACTCTTACCCGGGTGCAGCTTAGTGATAGCCGATATCGATGGCTGTTGTGACCCGTCGGGCGTGGATTTTGCCCGGCTTTCCGAATCTGGGCGACGTTTGGCGGGCGGCGTGGGCAATCAGCAGCACAGCTATGAATACTGGCTCGGCGAGTTGGTGGCGAAGCACTCTGGCCGCGGTGTCGAGCGTTCGATCAGGCCAGACGCCACGATCCGCCGCGCGCGCGCCGTACTCGACATCATCGGCGTCACGAAGGTGGCCGAGCTGACGGATCTCGACCGGGTCGGCATCCCGAACTTCATCACCATTCGGCCGGACGATCTCGGGCCGGGTATCTCCTATTATAATGGCAAGGGGACGACGCGCGCCGATGCGTATGCGGGTGCCTTGATGGAGGCGGTCGAGCGTCATGCGGCCGAGCGGTATGACGGCCCGATCGTCACGACGTCACACTATAATCTCCGGCATCAGCACGCCTGTATCGATCCGCTCGAAATTCACGTTCCGATGGCGCGCAGGTACAGCGAAGACCTGTTGCTGGAGTGGACGCTGGGTTTCGATCTGCTGACGCGCCAGCCGACTTATGTGCCCGTCAACTGCGTCGTCTGTCCCTACCATTCGTTTTCCGTAACCACGCTGTTCTATTCGAGCACCAACGGTCTGGCGTCGGGAAATACCCGGCTCGATGCGCTCTGCTATGCGTTGTGCGAGGTGATCGAGCGAGATACCGCCGCGCTTGCCATGACATGCGCCGACGTAAGGCCGGCCGTCGCGTCCATTCTGGCGGACATCGGATTCGACGGGGCGCTGTCGCCGGAGCGCGCGGACCCGCCGCTGATCTCGCTGCGCGGGCTGCCCCGTCCGGCAACGGCGCTGGTCGGCAAGCTGCGGCGGGCGGGGCTCGAGGTGCAGCTTCGAAACCTGACCTCGGCCACCGGAATCCCGACCATCGACTGCGTCATCAGCGATCCGCATAGCGCCGTCACGCCGAATGCGCATGGAGGATGCGGGACGCATCCGGATGCCCGGATCGCGCTGACGCGGGCGCTGACCGAGGCCGCGCAGACCCGGCTCGGATACATCCAGGGCGGACGGGAGGATCTGCCGGACTTCGCTCCTGCAGAGGGAAAGCCGCCCGCGCCGACATGGAATCGCTGGGGCGGGACCATCAGCTTAGACGATATCGCGTCCCATCAACATGCGTCGGTGAACGAGGATGTCGAATTCATCCTGGGGCGGATGCGTCAATCCGGTTTCGATCAGGTCGTCGTCGTCGACGTGACCCGGGCGGAAGTCGGCATTCCCGTCGTGCGCGTGGTCGCGCCGCGTGCGGAGGCCTGGACGTTTCACCTGATGCATGGTGGCCGTGCCAGCCTGGGGCGCCGGGCGCTGCGGCAGATCGATCCGAGAACGTAATGGCATCGCAGATCCCATCCCAGGCAGCCGAGACGCAGGCTCCGAGCAAGACAATCGTCTTCTTCGGGCCATCGATTGCAGCGCCGGAAGTGAGCGGACTCGTAACCGCTACCCATGCGACTCCGGTCAGGCGCGGTGATCTGGCGGCTCTCGACGACGATTATGGCGTCATCGTCATTCTGGACGGCGAGTTCGGGCAGAACATGTCCGTGTCGCCCAAGGAGATCCTGGCAGTCCTTAGCAGCGGCAAGACCGTGATCGGCGCCGCGAGCATGGGGGCGCTGCGGGCGTCCGAACTGGATCGCTATGGAATGATCGGCGTCGGTTGGGTCTACGATCGCTTCCGGACAAGCGCTGTCCGGAACGATGCGGATGTGGCGCTGGTCTATTCCCCGTTCGACTTCAAGCCGATGACGGTGCCGATGGTCGACCTCGAGTACTGGATGGAGATGGCTTCCGCCGCCGGACTGATCGCCGGCAGGGAAAGAGCCGTCCTGCTGAAGGCAGCCCGCAGGATTTTCTTTGCCGACCGCACCACGGACCGTTTGATGGAAGCGCTGCGTCGTGCGGTTGGCGGCAACACGCTCGAAGCGCTGCTCGCATTTTCCGGCGGCACGATTCCGAGCGTGAAATCGATCGACGCCGTGGCGGCGTTACGCCTCGCCATGGCGCCTGCCGCTCCGCGGGGGAATAGCAGATGACCGCTGACGCCAGGCCCGTGCCGAGTGCACAATTGACGGAATTGCTCGCCAGCGCATTGCTGGACGAGGAACTGTGCGACAGGCTCTTTGCCGATCCCGAGAGGGTCGCGCGGGAGTTCGATCTCCCGCGCGAGGAAGTCCAGGCGCTTTACCTGATCGACCGCGGCAAGTTCGGGCAGGCCGTTGCCCGGTTGCGATGGGGCTAGGTCCGGTTTTGCGCGGGACGGCTATGATCCTGCGACGCCTCGGAACGGACAGATCATCGTGAATTCGAGAAGGGTAGGCGGCTTGTCCTTGCCGTCTCCATAGGTCCACGTCAGCTCGATGTCGTGCTTGTCGGCGTTGGCGTCGTCGAATTTGTGCTCCTTGACATCGATCTTGATGCATATCGGCGGATCGGAGTTGAAACACTTGCGAAGCGAAGCGTCCAGCAGTGCGCACCGTGTCAGCTGTACGACGCCGTCAAGCGCCACGCTATTCGGCTGCGCGGTCAGGTCCAGGCGGGCGTGCCCCATCTCCCGCAGCCACGCAGCACCGCCGCCGGCCGGCCAACTGCTTTTCGGTGTCAGTATCGACTGATACTGACCATACTCCATCGTCTCGAGATGGATCTGGTCCGACGCCGCCTTCAGTTTAGCCACGCTCCTCTTCATGGCATCGAGCGGGTAGTAGTTGTTGTTCATCAGCGCCTTGAATTGGGGGTTATTGAAAAATGCACCGCCCAGGATTGTCATTTGTGGCACGATTGTCTCCTCCCTGAAAAATCACTGATGGCGAGCCCGGTCAGCGAGATAGCCGCGCCAAACGAGATCGATTGCAATTTGCCGCTCCGCATCCGGAATTCCGTTCAGACAAAAAAGCGGGGAACGCCAGGCAAGCTGGGGCACGTCGACCCGGCTGAAAATGTGACGGGCCGGGTCCGGGCCTGTCGATTTGAATCACTACGTCGAATTGTACTTTTGAAATGTAACACTCAACGCTGCGTTCCGTCCAGAGACAACCGCAATTGACGCGCTTGTCCGGTCAGTCCCGGTGCGTCACAATTGGTCGGTGGCTTTGAAGCGGTTGCCGGCAGGCGTTAGCTGACGCGCCCGGTTTGCCGAAGAGAGCGTGGAAATGCATTGTTTCGCATGCCGATCTCCGATGGACCCGGGGGACAATTGGTGCGCCCATTGCGGCGCAGCGGCGCAGCAAAGCAAGGATCCCGACAGCGAGCGGAAGTTTGTGACAATCCTTCGCGCCGACCTGGTGCATTCGACGGGCCTCATCGCCGAACTGGACCCCGAGGAGGCCTTGTCGCGGCTTGAACCTGCACTGACGGCCATGCGCGGCGCCGTTCGTCAGTTCGGCGGCATCGTCAGCAAGGAAATGGGCGACGGGCTCTCGGCCGTCTTTGGTGCCCCGATGGCGGATGACAATCATGCGCCGCTCGCCTGCCACGCCGCCATTGCGCTGGTGCGGCGCGTCGCCAGCCTGGGCGATGCCGGGCTGCAGGTTCGTGTCGGCCTGCATTCCGGACTGGTCGTCACCTACATGGTCGCCAGCGAATTCTCCAAGATCTACGAGATCGGCGGCGCCGCGCAGCATCTGGCGGCCCGGTTGGAGGCGGCGGCCGAGCCCGGCCAGATCTACGCATCCGGGGCCTGCCAGAAATTGTCCGAAGGACACGTCCAGTTCGAGTCTCTGGGTCCGAAACTGCTCAAGGGTTTCACCGATCCGGTGCCGGTGTACCGCGTGATCGGCGCAAGCGATCTCTCAAGCTGGCGCATGCGCAAGGCGCGCAGCGTTTCGCAATTTGTCAATCGTTCGCGCGAACTGGAACTGTTGAGGGCGGCTGCCGAGAGCAGCGCCCTCGGCGGCCGAACGGTGTGCCTGACCAGCGATCCCGGCATCGGAAAATCGCGACTGGTGCACGAATTCGTCCAAGAACTCGAACTTGAGGGGTGGAAACTCATCGAAGCCGAATGCAGCCCGAATTTGCAGGGCTCGCCATTCGCCGCGCTTAAGGCGCTGCTGCTCTCCATTCTGAACCCCGCGGCGGCCAATCGCGATGAGAGCCACGCGGACGCACGGGCGGGCTTGCCGCAGATCCTGCGGCTGGCGGTCGATGCCGTGCTCGACATTCCGATCCTCGACGGGCAGTGGGATCAACTGGAGCCCCAGTCGCGTGGCCGTGCCATCTCTGTCGCGAGCTGCGCGATCGTGGAGAGCCTGGCTCGCCAGCAGCGCACCGTGCTTCTCATCGAAGACCTGCACTGGGTCGACCGGGCAAGCGACGCCGTCATGGCCGCCCTTGCATCGCTCAAGACGCGCCAGTTGCTGATCATCATTACCAGCCGGCCCAACGGCATTCCGCAATGGGTCGAAAAATGCAGCGCCGAGACATTCTCGATGCGGCCGCTCGACGAGCGTGCGGGCCGGGCGATGCTCGATGCCATCCTGGGAACGTCCGAGACGACGTTCGACTTGAAGAGCCGGATCATCCGGCATACCGCGAACGTGCCGCTCTTTGTCGAGGAGGTGTGCCGCCGGCTCAAGGAGACCGACATTCTCAGGGGGCAGTGGGGGCAGCTCACGCTCAGTCGGCCCGTGGAGGAGCTGGGAATCCCCACGAGCATTCAAGGGGTGATCGCGGTCCGGCTGGATCGCCTGCGCAAGGAGGAGCGGACTGTCATGCAGATCGCGTCCGCGCTGGGCACGCGGTCGATGGTCGCTACCTTGCGTGAGGTGGCCGCGCTGCCGGAAGGCCTGCTGCAGCGCGCCCTCGGGACGCTTGACCGCGCGGAGCTGCTGGTTCGAACCGACAGCGTTGCCGAAGATTCCGTCGAGTTTCCGCACGAAATGGTTCGCCAGGTTACCTATGATTCAATGGTCGAGCGGGCGCGGGAGCGGGTGCACGAACGCATCCTTTACGCCCTGGAGAGCGATGCGCGTTCGCGTGACGAACTGGACAAGCTTTGTTTCCACGCCGTGCGTTCCAAGGACTGGACCAAGGCGTTCAGCTACGGCCGGAGCGTGGCCCAAAAGAGCGTCGCGCGGTCGGCGTTCGCCGATGCGACATCGTACTTCGAGATTGCCATGGATGCACTCGACCGGTCGCCGATTTCGCGGTCTCGCGAAATCGAGGCCATCGACCTGCGGATCGAAGCGCGCATGGCGTTCATGGGGTCGGGCAAGGTCGTCGAGTGGTTGCAGCTTGGCAAGGAAGCCGAACGGCGTTCGGACTCGATCGGCGATATCGGCCGCAAGGTCGCCGCCATGACGGTGCGATCGGCGGCCCAGAACTTCTACGGCACGCCGCTCGAGGCGATTGCCACCGGCGAGCAGGTCGTCCGCCTGGCGGAGGAGTGGGGTAACCCGGGCTGGCTCAGCCTTGCCGAATACGGTCTCGGTCAGGCCTATTTCTTAGGGGGCCGATTCCGCGATGCCGAGGCGATGCTCGGGCGGGCCTGCACGCAACTGATGGGACCGGACCCGAGAGCTCCGATCGGCACCACGGCCAAGAACCTGCTTCTCGTTTGCTGCATGATGAAGAGCGTCACCCACGCGACGATGGGGGAACTCGACGACGCGAAGGAATTTCAGCAGCGGGCCGAAGTGCTGGCCGACGAAAGTGGCCGGCCGTTCGATCACGTGGCCGCGGCCTGGAGCGGCGGCGTCCTGCTGCTTGCGGAGGGTAATGCCGAGGCTGCAATCCCTGTCCTCGACGAGGCATTCGCCCAGGCGGAGGAGCATGGGGTGCGGATCTTCGTTCCCGTCATCGCCTGCCAGCGCGGAATGACGTATTCCGAACTGAAGCAGATCGACGCTGCCGTGGGTAGTCTCACTGAATCGCGCGAAATTGCCCGGGCCGTCGGCTATACCTCGATCTTCCTGCGCTGTTCCATCTATCTCGCGCTCGCGCTCGAGCAAAAGGGAGATCCCGCGGGCGCGCTGAAGATGGTACGCGAGGCGCGAAACGCTGCGCGGCAACAGGGTTTTGAAGGAATTGAGGCCGAGGCGCTGCTTTTCGAGGCCATGATCCTGCCTGCTGTGAACGAAGAAAACAAAACCACCATCATCCACAACCTGAGGGCCAGCATCGCCATCTCGTCCCGGCTTGAAGCCAGGCCACTGCTTCAAAAGGGCGAGACGTTCCTGAACAGGATGCTCGCCGGCACGGAAGAGACTTGAGTGCCCCGTGCGGGGACGGCAGCGCTTCATTGAACTTCCGCGCGCAAAACGCTAAGGCATCCCTCCAATCTTCGGGGGGAATATGGCGGATACCGAACAGCCGGTCGCGGTCGCGCTCGATAATGCGACGGTGGCCTTTCGTGTCGCTGGCGACCGTGTCTACACCGCCGTAGAAAAGGCCAGCCTGTCGGTGGCACATGGCGAGTTCGTCGCCATCGTAGGCCCCACCGGATGCGGAAAATCGACGCTGCTCAATGTCGCCGCTGGACTGCTGAAGCCCGCCGCGGGAGCGGTGCGGATTTTCGGTCAGCCGCTGACCGGCCTGAACCGGGATGCCGGCTATCTGTTCCAGGCCGATGCGCTGTTTCCCTGGAAGACCGCGATCGACAACGTCGCCATCGGCCTCGAAATAAAGGGTGCGCCGCGGGCGCAGGCGCTGCAGCGCGCGCAGGGTTGGCTCACTTCCGTTGGCCTCGGCGCTTTTGCCAACCGTTATCCGCATATGCTGTCCGGCGGCCAGCGCAAGCGGGTGGGGCTGGCGCAGGTCCTGATCCGCGACCCGAAGATACTGCTCATGGACGAGCCGTTCGGCCCGCTCGACGCGCAGACGCGGCAGATCATGGGCAACCTGCTGCTGGAATTGTGGAACGCCGACCGCAAGGCGGTGCTGTTCGTCACCCACGACCTCGAAGAGGCGATCGGGCTGGCCGATCGCGTCGTCATCATGTCGGCGGGACCTTCTGCGCGTATCATCGGCGACTGGCGGGTGCCGCTGGCGCGCCCGCGCGACATCGCCGAAATCCGCATGGAAAAGGATTTTCATGAACTGCACCGGGAGATCTGGAGCGTGCTGAAGGACGAAGTGATGAAGGGCTATGCGCAATCCTCGCAGGCCGCGGAGGCCGGCTGATGTCGCGCCTGACGCTGCTGTCGCTGCAATTGCTGGTCGCGGTCGTCGCGCTGGTGGTGTGGCACGTCCTCACCACGGTGCCGCTGTTCGGCCGCATCCTGTTGCCGCCGTTCTTCTTCTCCAACCCGATCGATGTCGCCAGTCAGGTTGTGAAGTGGTTTTACACTGGCGTGATCTGGAAGCACCTTTTCATTACGCTGTGGGAATCGGTCCTCGCTTTCGTGATCGGATCGGTCGGCGGCGTTCTGGTCGGGTTCTGGTTCGCGCGCAAGCCGCTCGTCGCCGCGGTGTTCGATCCCTACGTGAAAATGATCAACGCACTGCCGCGCGTGGTGCTGGCGCCGATCTTCGCGCTGTGGCTCGGGCTCGGCATCTGGTCAAAGGTCGCGCTCGGCGTGACGCTGGTGTTCTTCATCGTGTTCTTCAACGTCTATCAGGGCGTCAAGGAGGTGTCGCCGACCGTACTCGATAACGGCCGCATGCTCGGCATGAGCGAGCGGCAATTGACGCGCCATGTCTACTGGCCGTCGGCCCTGTCGTGGATGTTCTCGTCGCTGCACACGGCGGTCGGCTTCGCCGTGGTCGGCGCCGTGGTCGGCGAATATCTGGGATCGGCGGCCGGCCTCGGCTACCTGATCCAGCAGGCCGAAGGCGTGTTCGACGTTGCCGCCGTGTTTGCCGGCATGTTCGTGCTGTCCGTCTTCGTCATCCTGATCGACCTGGTGGTGACACTGGTCGAGCGGCGCTTATTGGTCTGGCGGCCGACGGCAACTGAGGGGCGGGGGTAGCTCTTGCTGTCATTCCGGGGCGCCTGGTAGAGGCGAATCCGGAATCTCGAGATCCCGGGTTCGCTTTCGCGCCCCGGGATGACGGCGGCGAGACAGCGGGCGGAAAGTCGCCTTCTCAACCCGGCCGCGCTGCTCTATCTTGCCGCGCAAATGAACGGAGGAAGCCATGAATAAAATGTTCGGCCGGCTGGCCGGGGCGCTGCTGGCGCTGACGCTGACGTCGGGCCTTGCCGCGGCGCAAAGCAAGGTCACGGTGGCGATCGGGGGCGGCGCGTGCCTGTGCTACCTGCCGACCGTGCTCGCCCGGCAACTCGGCGAGTACGAAAAGGCTGGCCTCGCCGTCGAACTGGTCGATCTCAAGGGCGGTTCGGACGCGCTGAAGGCTGTGCTGGGCGGCAGCGCCGATGTGGTGTCGGGCTATTTCGACCATTGCGTCAATCTCGCCGCCAAGAAGCAGGAACTGCAGTCGTTCGTGATCTATGACCGTTATCCCGGCCTGGTGCTGGTGGTCTCGCCCAAGCACACCGATGCCATCAAGTCGATCAAGGACCTGGCCGGCAAAAAGGTCGGCGTCAGCGCGCCGGGTTCCTCGACCGATTTCTTCCTGAAGTTTCTGTTGAAGAAGAACGGCCTCGATCCGACCAGCGCCGCGGTGATCGGCGTCGGCCTCGGTGCAACGGCCGTCGCCGCCATGCAGCAGGGACAGATCGAGGCGGCCGTGATGCTCGACCCCTCCGTCACCGTTCTGCAGGGCAGCTATCCCGATCTGAAGATCCTCGCCGACACCCGCACGCAGAAGGACACGCTCGCCTTGTTCGGCGGCGAGTATCCGGGCGGGGCGCTCTACACCACCACGGCCTGGATCAAGTCGCATGAAAAGGAAGTGCAGGCGCTGACCAAGGCGATCGTCAACACGCTGGCGTGGATCCACAGCCACTCGCCGGAAGAGATCATGGCGAAGATGCCGGAAGAGATGGTCGGCAAGAACAAGGAGCTTTATCTCGCCGCGCTGAAGAACACGATCCCGATGTATTCGGAAACCGGCATGATGGATCCCAAGGGCGCCGATGCGGTGCTCGCGGTGTTCAGCGAAGGCTCGCCGGAAGTCGCCAAGGCCAATATCGACGTCAGCAAGACCTGGACCAATAAGTACGTCGAACAGGCCAGGAAGACTACGGGCGCGAGTCCGAAGTGAAGTCTGGACAAGTGAGTGTCCCGATAAGTCTCCCGGCGGGATTGAGTGGTGCGAAGCGATGAGTGGCATGAGACCTCCGGTCATTCACCGCGTCAGCGCGCTCGAACTCGCCGTAGAGGCGTGGGCCTGGCCGTTCGCACAGGCGCGCCGCGCCGATATCGACGCGCATTTCGAACATCTGCGGCGTGAGAATCCGGCGCTGTGGAATGGTCGCGTCCTGCTCGGGCGCAACCCGGTTTTTACAGGGGATCGCTTCAGCTCAAGCTATTTCGAAACCGACTTCGCGAGCTTTCTGGCCTGGCGCGACTGGGGCTTTCCCGATCCCGCCGTATTCAACGGGTTCGGCATGGGCGCGCTGCGCTGCGCCGACGGCGCCTTTGCGCTCGGTGAGATGGGCCAGCACACGGCGAATGCCGGGCGCATTTATTTTCCCTCGGGCACCCCCGATCTCAACGACATCAGCGGCGACGCGCTCGATATACCCGGCAGCGTCGCGCGCGAGCTCGAGGAGGAGACCGGGCTCGTGCCTGCGGACTATCGAAGCGACGCGGATTGGCACTGCATCTCCACTGGAACAGCGGTTGCGATGATCCGCATCCTGCACGTCGATATGCCGGGCGAAGCCTTGCGCGGCAGGATCGAGGGCAATATCGCCTCGCAGCGATCGCCCGAATTGTCGGCAATTCATCTCGTCCGCGGCACGCAAGACTTCAACTCGGCAATGCCGCGCTTCGTCACCGCATTCCTGGAGAAGCAGTTCGCATAATCATTGGCGGGAGGATATTTTTAATGGGTGTCGATGCCCGTGAAGAACGTCGAACACGTTTAGCCCGTATTTCTCCGGCGCGATTCGAGGGGGCTGTTGCGATCAGCCCCTTGTGGCGCGGAATGCGCCTTGGCGTCGCAGCATGGCTGGCGGCCGCAGGTCTGCCCGGCCTTGCGTTGGCCCAGCAGCCCGCCGCCGCTCCGGCACTGACGCTATTCCAGAACGTTCGCATCTTCGACGGCAAGAGCGCTGCGCTGTCGCCGCCATCCAATGTCCTCGTCAAGGGGAATGTCATTGAAAGCATTTCCACAGCGCCGATCGTGGCGGACCCGGCCGCCACGGTTATCGCCGGCGCTGGACGCACGCTGATGCCGGGGCTGATCGACGCCCATGTTCACATGGGGATGTCGACGGTGCCTCTGTTGCTGCTGATGACGGCCGACAGCAACTATACCATGCTGCGCCAGGGCAAATCTGCCGGCGAAATGCTGATGCGGGGATTCACCAGCGGCCGCGACGTTGGCGGCAATACGTTCGGGCTCAAGCGCAGCATTGATGAAGGACACCTGGTCGGGCCTCGCATCTGGCCGTCGGGAGCGACCATCTCGCAAACCTCGGGTCACGGCGATTTCCGCCAGATCCACGACCTGCCGCGGGCGTCGGGAGATCAGCTGCACTTTTCCGAACGCCTCGGGATGACGGGCGTTGCTGACGGCACCGACGAAGTCCTGCGCCGCGTGCGTGAACAATTGATGCGCGGAGCCAGCCACATCAAGCTGATGGCAGGCGGAGGGGTGTCGTCGGATTTCGATCCGCTCGACGTCTCGCAGTATACCGAGACCGAGATCCGCGCGGCGGTCGAAGCGGCGGAGGACTGGGGTACATACGTCACCGTCCACGCCTATACCCCGCGGGCGATCCAGAAGGCGATCCGCGCCGGCGTCAAATGCATCGAGCACGGCAATCTGGCGGACGAGGCAACGGCCAGGATGATGGCCGAAAAAGGCGTCTGGTGGAGTTTGCAGCCATTTCTCGATGACGAGGACGCGATTCCGTTTCGGGAAGGTTCGGCGAACCGGAAGAAGCAGATCGAGATGACCGCGGGGACGGACACCGCCTACAGACTGGCGAAGCAGTACAAGGTGAAGACGGCGTGGGGCACCGACACGCTGTTCGATCCGAAGCTGGCCACCCGGCAGGGCGCTCAGCTTGCGAAGCTGGTTCGTTGGTACTCCCCGGCGGAGGTGCTGAAGATGGCCACCGCCGACAACGCCGAAGTGCTGGCGCTCTCCGGCCCGCGCAACCCTTATCCAGGCAAGCTCGGCGTCGTCGAGCAGGGCGCGCTGGCGGATCTTTTGCTGGTCGACGGCGATCCGCTCGCCAACATCAAGCTGATCGAGGATCCCGACAGGAACTTCAAGGTCATCATGAAGGACGGGAATATCTACAAGAACCAGACTTGATTCCCGGCTCCTGTTGGCGCCGAACGTCAAAGCGCGGCGGCCCGCGTAACCCTGAGTTGCGCGAGCGGAAAGCAGGGGCGGCTTGCCTGCGCGGTGTGGCCGCAAGCAATGCGCTTGACATCTGGTCGCGCTACCAATGTGATGGGCGGCAACAAGAACAAGAAACGCACTGCACAAAAAAATAAACCAAGGGAGGATTCCATGCCGGGGCACAAAGCTGCACGCCTGCTCGTTGGGCTGTCCGCCGCATTGGCGGTGTTGGGGATGGCGGTTTCCGCCGATGCCCAGGAGAAAAAAATCAAGATCGGCGTGATTTACGACCTGACCGGCCCGCTCGCGGGCGGCGGTTCGGAACTGCAATATATCGGCGCCAAGATCATGCTCGACCAGTACGCCAAGACCGGCGTCGAGGGTTACAAGGTCGAGGCGGTCTACGCCGACGCCCAGAGCAAGCCGGATGTTGCGATCAACGAGGCGGTGCGGCTGATCGAGCAGGAAAAGGTCAACATGCTGCTCGGCTTCTTCTCCTCGGCGCAATGCGTGCCGGTGGCCGCGCGGGTCGAGCAGCTGAAGAACTTCATGTGGATCACTACCTGCATTTCCTCCGCCGTGCTCTCCGACAAGAACTTCAAATACGTGTTCCGTCCGCAGGCCTCGGGTGACCAGTTCGGCATGATGACGGTGGACTTCATCTCCCAGAACGCCAAGGAAAAGCTCGGCAAAGAGCCGAAGGACCTGCGGGTTGCCATCATCCACGAGGACGGCGCCTATGGCGTCGACGTTGCCAAGGGCAACGAGGCCGGCGCCAAGAAGGCCGGGCTCAACATCGTGATGAAGGAAGGCTATGCCTCCACCGCGCCCGATCTTTCCGCCCTCGTCACCAAGCTGAAGCGCGCGCGGCCGGATGTGATCTTCCATACCGGCTATAACCCTGACATCACCCTGTTCGGGCGTCAGGCGCGTGAGCAGGGCCTTAAGTTCGCAGCGCTGGTTGGCCACGGCGCGGGCTATGGCGTGTACGAGAAGCTGAAGGAAGGCTTAGGCGGCGACGTCAACTACGTCTTCAATGCCGATCCGATCTCGATCTGGCTCGCCAACCAGAAATCGATGGATCCGAAGCTGCCGCCGGTCATCAAGATGGTCGGCGAGGAATTCGACAAGGCGAAGCCGGGGGTTGCGATCCGCTCCGCGCATGCCGGCATGGCCGCGTCGAACACCTACGTTTTCCTGACCGAGGTGCTGCCGCGCGCCATCAAGAAGCACGGCGGCGTCGATCCCGAAGCGCTCCGCAAGGCAGCCCTTGAAGTCGACCTGCCCGAAGGCGGCACCATGCTGGGCTTCGGCGTCAAGTTCTACGGCGAAGGCAACCAGATGGCCGGCCAGAACGAACGCTCGTTCCCGGTGGTCATCCAGTATGTCGACGACAAGTCGTATGTGGTGTGGCCGAAGAGCCAGGCGCAGCGTGAGGCCGTGCTACCGTTGCCGAAGGGAACGACGTTCAGCAACCAGTGAGCGCGGAAGCAGGCCAAGCGGAGGTTCCGGGGTGCTGACGGTAGAGGGGTTGGTGAAGCGCTTCGGCGGCTTCACCGCTGTCAACAACGTGTCGTTTCGGGTTGAGCAGGGCGAGATTCTCGGCCTGATCGGCCCGAATGGTTCGGGCAAGAGCACGATCTTCAACATGCTGTCGGGCACGCTGATCCCGACAGCAGGCTCCATCCTGTTCGATGGAAAGGAGATCGCGGGCAAGGCGCCGCACTGGATCATCAACAGCGGCGTAGGTCGCACGTTCCAGATCCCGCGGCCGTTTCACCGGCTCAGCATCTTCGAAAACGTGGCGCTCGCCGGCTACTACGGCCAGGGCCGCCACAGCCGCGCCAGGGCGGACGAGGCCGCGGAGCGCGCGCTCGCCATGGTCGGCCTTTCGACCGACCGCCACGCCAGCGTCGATGGTCTCGGCGCCGCCGGCCTGAAAAAGCTCGAACTCGCCAAGGCGCTCGCCA
>PNLC01000030.1 GCA_013822885.1 Bradyrhizobium sp. | reverse complement strand
TTGCCCGATGCCGGGAGCTACAACGCGAGGTCGTCAGCGAGTTCACGACCGCGCACCTCCGGGAATTGGCAGCCGAGCTACAGTCCGAGCTCTTCCGCTTGAACAAGCAGTAAAGGCTATGTTCCCTGATGACAAAATCCCAAAAGAGTAATCCTCCGCCGGAGCCCCTGACCAAAGACCAGCTCCGCGAGATGCTGGCTCAAGCGGTCCGCAACACCCAGCCTGAAAAGCAGTCCCCGCCGAAGGCCAGCGAGGGTCACCCTTAAAGCGCTTTTGCTTTGCGTGAGCGATGTAGCCGGAGCGCCGAAACCGCGGGCTGCTAGGTCCTTCGGGAGCCAGGTCCTTCGGAATCCAGCAATATGTTATGTGGCGCAAGCAGGATCGCACCGTCCGGCCGGAGGGGATCATAAAGACCACTTCGGCCAATTCGTTCGCTCTCCCTAGAAATTTCCTTGGTCAATTAGTGGGCCGGACCGGCAGCCCATCACTCTTCATCAACCCATGGGCGCGCCAATTGTGCCGTCGGATGCCGGGTCGTCTCCGCTCGCATGATCGACTGCTGCGTCAGTCGCATCGATCGCGAAAGACGCGTGATCGATGCACTTTCGGCAGACTGAAGCTGGAGGAGGGCGCTCAGTTCCTTGAGATCAAGAACCTTCTCAGTTGTGACCTGTTCAATCAACTGTGCAATCCTGCGGCTGCAGACGATGTGCCGACAGAGTTGGCTGAGCATCGGATAGTTGCCACGCGTAAAGTGATGGGGAGGCATCGCACCGACGATCGCGCACCACTCGTCACCTTGTTCGACAGTGAGATCATCGGGAGCTTCGGGACGCCGGATTACTTCAGCAAGCGCTGCCGGGACCATCAATTCTGCCATTGATTTGCGGCCTCGCGCCCCCATGGCTGGTAGCTCCTTACAGACCCTAAATTCTTGAGCGTCACCTGAAATTATACAGGTTTATCGCGTTTAGGCCAAGGACTGCTCTGTCGTTTCGAGTCCTAAAACGTTCGCCTCTCGCCCCCTCCCGCCAGTTGCATATGGTGCCACCGCACTTAGTTGCGCCGCGCTGCTCGAAAGGTAATGCAACGCGGCGCGCTGATCGATGATGATGGGTTGAAGCTCGGCTAGAGCTTCGCATCATCGGCGCTATCTAACCGCACGTGAAGCCATTCAACGCACGATCCGAATTATTGCGACTCGATGGGCGAAGGAAACCACCGAGCCGCTTGAGTGCAACGAGGAAAAGCCGCGACGCGAAACCTCGTTTACTCAATTAAGTGAAGTCGTCACCTCGCCAGTTGTCGCCAGCGCATCCTCGAAGATTTGCGCAGCTTCACGCAATACCTCGATGCATCTGATCTTCGTTTGCGTATCGAGCAGGCAAGAGATCGTAACTGCTAAGTTAGCGAGGTTGTGGATCGCATACGTTGGCGATCAAATGCTCGCTTGAATTACTGAGTTAGCCAGCGTTGCCATACGCTGGTCTTCATTCAACGGGGCCAGCACCGTAGTAAGGTGCGCCAATTCTTCCTCGTTCATGAGAGTCATCGTCATCATGTTCGCCATCAAGATCGCTTACTGATGAGTGCGCGAAGTTGAAGGTTTTCATGTTCGCGGGCCCGCGAGCCTAGTGCCTGGTCCGCGCCTGGCGCTTGGAGCCTGGCGCGCCCGCGCGCGGTTGTGTCGGCGGAACCGCGTTTGTGTCGCCGTGTGTCACCGGTGTGTCGGCGGGCGACACAGAGAAACCCTTGCGCCTGGCTGGTTTCTTTCATTTTTTCAGTTTGTGTCATCGGGAAGCAGGAAAACGGCCAGGCGAGAACCATTTCTCGCGTGTCGATCCCCCCGCCCGGTGACACAGCCGACACAACGCACCCCAAATCGTCCGTAAGCCGTTGAATTAAATGATGAAACTCGTGTGTCATCCGGTGACACATTCGCCGACACGCCGACACAGTTCGTGTCGCCTCGGGCGCCGCGTTGCTTTGGCCAGTCATTGAACATTTTTGGCCTCCATCTGCTGCTTAATGGTCTTCGGCTGCTTGGCTTCACGCTCGGCGCGGCGCCTGGCGATCTCTTCTTTCTCTTCCGGATCGTCGGCTTCCTCCG
The DNA here is from genome assembly GCA_013822885.1 of Bradyrhizobium sp. GTDB lineage: Bacteria > Pseudomonadota > Alphaproteobacteria > Rhizobiales > Xanthobacteraceae > Bradyrhizobium. Next base: position 16,328 of record PNLC01000030.1, on the reverse strand, counting down.
GCTGCCATTCGGTGATGGAGGGGTTGCGCCACTCCCATGCCGGGTAAAGCTTCATCCACCTCGTGCGCAGTTCGGCCAGCGGCGGAAATGTCCATCCACGTTCACGCAACACGCGCCTGGTGTTGTCGCAGCCCCAGCCACGAAGGTATTCGCCCATTTGATTGTTGCTGATGTGGGCGCGCAGGCGCGGCTCGATCAGGCGGGCATCGTCAAGCAGGCCGTTTGTCAAAACTGTGCGGGTATAATCGCCGGAATCGACTTCCTTGTGCCACTTGCCGCTACGCGCCCGATGCGGTTGATCCGGGTCGGAGCCTGCCAACACGCCGCTCTCCAGCAGCTCCACAAACCAGGCGTCGAGAGGCCGCAAGCTGAGCCGCTGCTGCTCCAGCAGATTGGTGTTTGCCGGCAAATTACGCGGATGCCAGTCGGCGAGATTGTGATGCAGAAGATCGAACAGCATTGCCGCCAGTCCGCCGTCCACAAGCTGCTTGAACAGCGGATCGAACCATTCCGAATCCTGCATGTGAACATCGGACACGTTGAACTGCACGAAGCGCCGTTCGCTCTCGCCGGCCGGAATGATCCAGGCTTCGTTCGATGCGATCATGATGTGCAGCATGTTCGTCACTTCGATGCCGTCGCGCCCCTTGGCTTCGATGAACAGGCTGGGCTCGGTGATCTTGCGTTTCAGGTCGCCTTCGGCGGAAAGCGTGCCGGGGAAATACGCCTCATCGCAGAACAGGAAACAGGCGTCGCGCAAGTGACTGTTGAATCTTCCGGTCAAATGATCGGCGCTACTGATGTGAACGGCATGCTGTCCGAATATCCGGCACATCGCGTTGCCGAGCGTGCCCTTGCCGGTGCCGCGCCGACCCTTGAACACAACCGCGACTTCAGCGCGCCGGTCCGGGTGCTGCACACACCAGGCCAACCAGCACATCAGATACTGGTAAGCTTCGTCATCGCCAGCGGCGAGCACCTCGAACATATGATCGCGCATCCGCGACCAGTCGCCTGGCTTCGGCGTGACACCCCAGCCTTGCCACAGGTTCATTCTTCCATTGATGACCGCGGCGCCGGCCGGCTGAAACGTGATACCGGAATACTGCCGCCGCTTGGGCGAGCGGAGCCAGAGTTCACCGAACTCGATGAAGCCTTCATCATGCTTGATTGTGCGGTTCATCAGCAGATTGCGAAACTCCGCGAACGAAAGGAAGGTCGAGATCAGCCGCTTATGTCCGGCTTGTTCGTGTCGTTCGAAGCTGTGCACGCGAACGCGGGAGCCGTCCTGCACCACGCAATATTTTTCGTTCAGCTCGTCGATCACCTGCTGCTGCCTGGATTTCTTCGGCGCCGGCTTGGCCTTCTCGATTGCGGCGTCAATCTTCTCGTCGCCGACCTTGATGCGGTTCATGCGCGCCCCCGCTACTTTTTGGCCCAGCGGGCCGGTCCTGGCGGTGCGGATATCACCGTGGTCCCGATTATGATGAAATCGCCATGCGCCAGGTCTGGATACAGCTCGACGGCCAGCCGGCGGATTTCGGCCTGTTCAGCTTCGCGCTCGCGCTCGGCCTCGTGGTAGCCGGCTAGCATGTCCTCGACGCGCGCTGTCAGCTTGGCCACGATCTTGCGGGCCTCGCGCTCATCTTCCTTGGCCGCGGCGGCATCGATGGCGTAGAAGCCCTCGGCGAGCGCGTCGCGAATCTTGTCGCTGTGCTCGTAATAGACTTCCATTTGCAGCGGCGTAGTCGCAGCATCGTCGTCGAGCTTGATATAAATGTCGCGAAGCTTGCGGTGCAGCGGGGCCGTGGCGTCCGCCGCAAAATAGCGCTCATCGAACCAGGGCGCAGGCGCCGGCCGGCCTGGAAGTTTCCGCCTGGAGCCGGCAGCGGTGGCTGGATTTCTGGCCGGGAGCTTGCTAGGGTTTCGACGTTCAGATCGAACCTTTACGTTCCCAGCCTGCCCGGACTTGCCGCCGGGCGGGCTGCTTCGTTTCGACATGGTGGGCGGCTCTTCCTCTCACAAATCAGGGGTGAGTGCCGCCTGATCCTGGCCCGTCCGGCCGGGAATGTCGTTCACGTCAAATCGGCGCTTTACTTGGGAACGCCCAAGCACCGCGCCATGACTTCGGCGTCGACAGCGGCGTTGAGCTTGGTCGAGATATTGGCGACGGTCGATTCCGCGACATTGATGTGCCGGCGCCCCAGGGCCACGGCCACGACGCCGCTGGCCGAGGGCTCGCCCTGACGTCGCTGTGCCCGGTTCCTGGTGCGGTTGATGCCGAACTGCTGGGCGAGCACAAAAACCATGGTGGCGATGCCGAGATTGCGGGTCCAGTTGTCGCGCCAGAGGTGCCCGCGCTTGCGCGTCACCGGGCCAAGCTTCGCGATCTTGACGACGTAAGCTTCCAACACGAGCGCCGGCCGTTGGTGGAGGTTCACCGTCTCGGCCCAGACGTCCATCAACGCTTCATGCGCCACGTCGTCGCCTTCGTCGGCCCAGCGGATCGCCGTCAGCATCTCGACCAGACCGCGCTGCAGGTGATCGCACAGCATGCGCTTCAGCGTCTCGCGGCTGTAGTCGGCGGTCATCCGCTCTTCGAAGAGCGTGACCATCAGGTCCGCGGCGGCGTTGATCTCGCTAGTCGTCGCCGGCAGGTTCAACTCGTTCATTGGCCGCTCTCCCGTTCGTCATCGTCGTCGCTCTTGACCAGGAACAAGCCCTGATCGGGACGCGTGGGCAGCACTGCCGTCCACACGATTTCCATTTCACCGCGCTTGTTAGGCCGGCGCTGGCCGCTGTCGATCAGCAGGCCCTTCTCGACCAGGCGCTCGCATGCGGCCTTCAGCTCTTCCAATGTTGGCTTCGTCATGTCGTTTCTTCCTTTCGATGTTCGGCGATTGATCTGATCGAGGCCGGGACCAGGTGGCAGGTCCCGGTCTCCGCGCGGTTATGATTGCACCGCCTCGGCTCCCCAAGCATCCCAACCAGAGCGTGGCGATCCGCGGCGATTCAATTCGATCTTCGGCAGTGACGGGAAATAGGCCTCGATCATTTCGAGGAATCGTTCTGGCTTGGCTGAGTGCTCGCCGACTGGCGCCTCGATCATCGACTCCCACTGCGTGCCGGATGCCGGCGCCGGAATCTTGCCACGCGTCCCGACCAGCAACAGTTCATGGCGGTTGCGAAACCAGTAGCCGGTGCCGGCGCGATCTTTCACCCACACGGCGCCGGACTTGTAAGAGAATCCCCAGGCCTCCATCACCTCGAAAGCCTGCGGCATCAGCGGCACCGTCGCCCAAAGGAATAGAACGGCGTCGTCGGCCGCGATCGACGCCACGTCGCGCGCCTTGATGACGTCGAGGGATGACGTCGCATAGTGATTGTCGGCGGCGCGATCCATGCCGGAGTCGCGGCTGTATGGTTCCAAGCGCCACTCGGGATCGGCGACGATCACGCCGTAGCGTGCATTTGGTAGCGCTAGCTGTTCGGCGCCGAGATCGGCCTCGCGCTTGGCGCGGCTGGCTTTCTTGATGACCGTGCGGGCGGCGTTGGCGTCCCCGCGCGCTGCCTTCTCGGCGACCTCGCGCTGCTGCTTGACGGGCAGGCTGACGGCCTTGGCGGCGGCGCTGACGGCGAGATGGCCGTGCTCGACGGCATGCTGTAGTTCGGGCGCCCCGCGATCACGGACCGCGGCAGCGCTGCGCACGCTACGTTCCGATACGTTCAGCATCCTGGCCGCGGTGGCCTGGTCAACCGGCAAATTTGCCGCTTGATCGCCCTTACGGTCGCCGCCGTGAGTGACGGTCGCGATTCTCGACGCCACCCAGGCGCGCTGCGATTCATTGAGGTGCCGGCGTTTGAGATTCAAGCTGATGACGAACGCGAGCGGACCCTCGCCATCGTAATCGCTGGTCACCGGCTCGACGCCGACGCGGCGGCACTGCAAGTAGCGATTCCGACCGTCGAGAATCTTACCTTCCAAAAGCCAGATCGGTTCGCGCTGGCCATTGGCTCTGATGTCGTCGCCGAGCGCCTCGGCCTCGGCGCCCTCCATCAGCGGGAAGAGATTCGCCAGCGGATGAAACTCCAGCGGCACCCTGCGCCCGGTCACCATGGGCAGGGCTGCGGCCGGGCCTGCGCGGCGCGTACGGCAGCTAGCTGGCGGCGCTGGTGCCGCTGCTGCTGCTTCCAGGACAAGGGCGGCTCATCGTCTTCGTCGATGAGGCCTTCGCTTTCAGCCCAGCGCTGCCACAGCGCCATGTCCTGCGTGTATTCAATCTCGGCGCGGTATCTGGCTTCGGCCCGCCTGGCGCGCGCGAGCGGCGTGTTCTGAGGGTTGGGCCAAGGGACGTAGGCGGGCAGGTCGGGGAGCTGGATGCCGGATGATCCAGGCCGGTGCTCGGAATGGAACCGGCGCCGGCCGATGCGGACGCCGAGCCGGTTGGCCTTCCTGGAGGGCAGCAACAGTTCCTTCGGATTGGAGATGTCCAGCGGCCGCCACTCGCGCACCGCGCCCTCGAACAGAAAGTCAGACACTTGCGCGAAGGATGTCGTTTCGACTCGGATGACGTCGGCCAGCCGCAGCGGGTCCCACCGGAGGCGCCACGCATCCTGGCCGGTCTCGTCATAGCCTACGCGGTCGTTTTCGCAGAGGGCTGCGATCTCTTCCGCCGTCTAGTCGGCGAAGTTCCGGGCGACCTCGTTGAAGGTCAGGAAGGCTGCGGCCGGCAGCGTGAATCTAACCAGGTGGAAGGCGCCGTCCTGCCACTCTTCTTTGCGGTGGCCATGGATTCCGCGGTACGGCGCTGCGGTGAGGTCACCCTCGGGGTTCGTGGTCCCCCACAGGAACCAGTTATGGCCGATGCCGGAGTCGAGGTTGCGGGTCGGCCGCAGCTCGCCGGCGTCGAGGATCCACGGCAGGTGGATTGTGTCGCTGAAGTGATAGACCACGCCACCCATGTCAGGATGCGGCGGGTTCGGATTGGAATTCGCGAGCCTTGCGCTGGACCGCGCGGCTTCGTCTTCGTCGAGGTGATACATTTGCGTTGTCCAACCAGCAGCGATGTCAGGACCGGCGGCGCTTCTTGGCTGGTTCGTGGCGGCGTTTCGCCATGTCGGCGACCGCCTGCAGCGACGCATTGCGCCGGACATACGGAAATCCGCCGACGTAAACCGTCGGCAAGTTCATGCGCCGGACGGTTCGGTCATCGACATGCAAAACTTCGCTGGCAAAGACGTCGCGGGGGATTAGAACGTCACCGTCGGGCAATGGGATCTGTGCGGCGCGCTGGTCGCGCCTGGAAGACTTAGCAAGTTGTTCGGTCATGGCTAGCTCCAGAAAGGACAAGCCATGACTAGGCGGGGTCGTGCGCGCGGAACAGGGCGTTTAACCAGGGGCGGAACGAATATACCCTGGCAATTTCACTTCTCGCGGTCGCCCGAGATGATGGTTCCGATCTTTTCGACGGCAGCCCGCTGCGGGTCGTCGAACAGGTGCGCGTATCGGTGCGTCGTCGTCGGACTGCTGTGGCCGAGCAGTGCGCCGATCAACGGCAAGCTCGCGCCCGATGAAGCCAGCTGACTGGCGAAACTGTGCCGGAGGTCATGCATGCGCAAACCCGTGATGGCTGCGGTTTTGCACAGCGCGGCCCAGCCCTTCTTGATGTCGACCAGGTGGCCGGTCTTGCCGTCGCTCGGGAAAACGAATTCGCTGCGCCGCTCGATGCTCTTCAGGATCGCAACCGCCGCGCCCGATATCGGCGCGCTGTGATCGACGCGCTGTTTGGTGCTGCTGCCTGGTATGAGCCAGACGCCCTTGTCCTTGGCCAGCGTGACATCGGCCCACTTCATGCCGAGCACCTCGCCCTTCCGCGCGCCGGTCAACATGAGCAGCAGCACGACGGCGACGAACTGTCGATCGGGATGTTCGGCCAGCGCCAACATCAGTCGTCTCCGCTCGTCGGCGCTCATGTAGCGCTTGCGCTTGGTTTCGGCGTTGCGCTCGATCCCCTTGGCCGGATTGTCGGTGCGTATGCCCCACTTGATCGCGAGCGAGAACATTCGACTGCAGAGCGCCGCGCAACGGTTGGCGACATAGGTCGATCCGGTCGCCGTCACCCGGCGGTGCAGTCGGTCGATATCGGCGTATTCGACGTCGGCGACCTTCTGAAATTTCCCGAAGAACGGTCCGATGTGCTTTTTGATCATGCCGCGGTAGGCGCGGGCGGTGCTGGCCCGTCGCCGGGGCAGATACTCGGTATCGAACCGTCGCATCAGATCGGCCATGGTGGCGGCCTCGCGGGCCTCTTCCTCGTCGCCGCGCGGATCGCCGCCGTCGTCGACGATGCGCCGCAGCTCCTTCGCCTTGTCGCGCGCTGACGATGCCGACCAGCTGGAGGCCGCGCCAATCGTGACCCGGCGCTGCTGGCCGGAACCCCGGACCCGGTAGTTCATCACGTAGGACTTCGCCCCGGCGGCGGTCACCCGGCAGCCGAACCCGGCGACGGTCGCATCCCAGACGATGATGTGGCCCGTCGCGGGAGGCGGCAGGCGCTTCACGACGGCGTCGGTCAGATTGATGGGGCCGGTCGCCGGCGGATTCGCCAGCGAGGCGCTCAGGCGCTCCAGCGCGGCTTCTGCTGCCGCCTTCTCGCCCGGCGTCCCCGGATGCTTGGCCAGCGTCTCGATCTTCCGCCGTCGGGATTTCGTCGCCATCGCTTCGCCCCTCATGTCAGCGATATGTCAGCAACGGCGACGCCATTGCCTGTCTGAGCTATGTAGGGAGCTGTCCGGGTTTGTCCAGCAGAAGTGCTTGATCTGCTGAGGCTTATTCGCGTTTGGAGGGATTGTTGAGCCTGGCCAAGAGCTTGGCGAAACGGCCGAAATAGAACTCTTAATCAGCGGGTCCCAGGTTCGAGCCCTGGTGCGCCCACCAAGCCTAAAGCGTTATTCCGGCAGCCGCGTTTCGGCGCCTTATTCGTCGACGCAACAACTCATGCTGCTTCCGGCCGGCGGGACATCGAGAGCCGGATTTTCGGCGAAGAACCCGGCGGGGTGAAGCGCGAAACCAGCCGTGATCACCGGCTGAACCGGAAAATCCTCGGGGCGCGGAATATGGTGCAGGCCGAAAGAGTGCCAGACGACGATATCCGTATCGACCAGCGGACGATCTGCGGCAGTCCACGCCGGCAACCCGTCGCCGCCGCTGCTTTGGTTGGGATAGCGGCCAGCCGCAAAAATCTCGTCGGGATGATAGGCCGTGACCCATAACTGCCGCATCATGAAGGTCGCTCGTCTGGCCACCATGGATTGCGGGTCGGAGAAGGTTGGCACCGGACTGAGCGGCAGCAGCTTGTAGGCGGTGGGCCGACCGAGCCCGTTGCGGGCTTCGGCGCTTTCGATTTTCCAGAAGCGAGCAGCATTGAAATCGACGTTGCGCTGCGCGTTTTGCTCAGTTTCCAGGACGGTTTCGCGGATGGTGAAGGCGTTGCCGTGCGTATTGTCGGGGCCGACCGGCAGCGCCACGGTATCGACCTCGACGACCCGGTTGCGCTCGCCGTCAACCGCCATGTCGAGGCGCATGTTGAAGATGTGCTGGTGATAGTGCGCGTAGACACCCGGTGAAACGACGGTGCCGTAGTCAGGCGATTCGCCTGGCCTTAGCCCGGCCGTGTTGAGAATGCCGGTCGCCTTCATTTCGAAATGAATCGAGCCATCCTGATGAAAATACCAGAACGAGCCGTATTCGTAGTTGCCGACAGTTGAAATTGACGACACAACGAGGCGGCGAGCACGCCGCACATCGACCTCGCCAGTGAACAGGTCGGTATGTTTCCAAAGGATGCCGAAATCCTCCTCGTGCAAGCACACCGCGCTCTCGATGCAATAGGGATCACCCTTGCTGTCGGCTAGCCATGCGTCGAAATAGCGGATAGCGCCAAGGCAGTCGCAGCCGAGGGTCAGGGAGTTCGCCAGCACGCCGATGCCATACTCGCCGACATCGAAGGCGTTCTTGCGGAAATGCCCGCCGCCGGGATGTCCGTAAGGCACGACCATTTCCGACAAGGCCGCGCGGTGCATCACCGGCCGCAGCCGGCCGTCATCCTCGTAACCGACCGTATGCAGCACCAGCCCCTCGCGCGCATTGAAGCCCACGCGAAGACGCCACTTCTGCCAGCGAACCTCGTTGCCGTCGACGACGAAACTCGGGCCGGCCGGCTGCAAGATTTCCAGCGGTTTTACGTCATCACGGAAAGTGGTGCGGTAGCGGGCCGCATAGTTGCGGTTCTGCATCGGGACGTCGGCCTCGCCATAATCGTCGACGCGCAGAACCTCGGCCCGGTCGAGATCGATCACGGCACAAAGCCCCTCGATCGGATGGGCGTAGCCGTTGTCGTGCTTCTCGTTCCGGTACCAGCAGAACGTATGCGAGAGCCTGCGGCCTTCCTCGTCCGGCAGCCCGTAATTGCCTGCAGACCACGGGTCGACCTGAACCTTTTCGATGTCGGTGATGCCGCGCTTCGCCAATGCGGCTCGAAAACGTGGATCGGCCCGGGCCACTTCGCCCACCAGGGTTATGTCGTCGATCAGGATGCGCGGCCGCACGCCGGGCACGTGCCGCCAGTCGACGACCCGATCCGCGACGAGATCGACCCGGGCTTCCCAGACCTTGCCATTGGTTCGGTCAAAGGCGCACACGAAGGCCTCACGCGCAAAGGCCGTTCCAGGCTTGGCGTCGCGCACCACGCGCTTGTCCGGTTCGTGCAAGCTGATGGTCTCGAACATCATCCCCGCCCCGAGATCGTGCGCTGCACGCACAGCCGCCGCGGTGCGACGGATCTCATTCGGCGTCAACGGGTCCAGCGGATGATTCGGCAGTGCAATGGCGCCAGCTTCTGCAACGGTGTCCAGCATGAAGATCCTCTTGGCGTTTTGTTGATACAAGAGCTGTCCGGCTATGCCGCATTCAAAGCCTGCGCAATGTCGGCGATCAGGTCGGAGGGATGCTCAATGCCGATTGACAGCCTGATTGTAGAGTCGAGAACGCCTATTTTCTGCCGGATGTCGGCGGGAACGCCGGAGTGGGTCATGCTTGCAGGAAGGCTCGCAAGCGACTCGGTGCCGCCCAGACTCACCGCCAGCTTGAATATCTGCAGTGCGTTCAGGAATTTGAATGCGGCGGCCTGACCGCCGACGATATCGAACGAGAACGTGGAACCCGCGCCGGTGCATTGCCTTGCGAACAGCCGGCCGGCGGGGGAAGCCTCGTCGTGATGAGCGAGGTAGTGGACATCAGCCACCTTGTCGTGCTCGCGCAGATAATCGGCCACGAGCCGCGCGTTCGTGTCAGCCTTCTCCATGCGAATGCTCAGTGTTTCGAGCGAGCGGCTGAGCATCCAGCAGGAATGCGGGTCCAACTGGGTCCCGATGGCGCCTCGTAAGGCTTTGACGTCTTTCATAAGCGCCTTTGAACCGAGCGCGGCACCTGCGATCAGATCGGAATGACCGCCAACATATTTGGTGAGCGAGTACAAGGAAAGGTCCGCGCCGTGCTCGATCGGCCGCTGAAATACCGGCCCAAGCAGCGTATTGTCACACGCGACGATCGGCGTGTGCTCCTGCGCCTGGCCGATCAGATCGGCGACGCGACGGACCGTCGCAATATCGACGAGACCGTTGGTGGGATTTGCCGGGGTTTCGATAAAGATCATCGCAACCCGGCCTTTGTGCATGGCGTCCTCTGCAGCCAACTTGACCGCGGCTTCGTCGATGCCGTCGGCAAAGCCAACCGCACCGATATTGAGACCGGCAAGCGTTTTGGCAAACAAAGTTTCGGTTCCGCCATAGAGCGGCTGAGAGTGAAGAATGACGTCGCCAGGGCGGACGAAGGCGAGGATCGTGGTTGCGATAGCTGACATGCCGGACGAGAACAGCGCGCATTTCTCGGTGCGCTCGTAAATGGCAAGCCTGTCCTCGACGATCTCGCTGTTGGGATGATTGAACCGCGAATAAACCAGGCCAGCGCCCATGCCCTCGGGAGGCTCGCGCCGACCTGAGACGAAATCGAAGAAGTCCTGTCCGTCTTCGGCGGTCCTGAAAACAAAGGTCGAGGTCAGGAAGACCGGCGGCTTGACGGCGCCTTCCGACAGTTGCGGATCGTACCCGTAGTTCAGCATCAGGGTTTCGGGATGCAGCACGTGGTTGCCGATATGGGTCTTCGACGGAAACGGTTTAGCCATGGCGTGCCTCGTCTCGTTCCGGAGGATCATTCAAAGGATTATTGTTTCGATCGCCTCTCGCTTACCCAATTCATACCGTGGACATCAGGCATGAATCGCAACTTTCAACGCTTCGGCGCGGATCTCTTCGACGAGCCTTTCCTTCAGCCGCACGAAGTCGGGTGTGGTCTTGATCTTGTAGGATCGGGGGTGGGGCAGGTCCACCACGATTTCAGCCTTGATGCGACCCGGACGAGCGCTCATGACGATGACGCGGCTGCCGAGGAAGATGGCTTCCTCGATGTCGTGGGTAACGAACAGCACGGTTTTCTGGTCACGTTCCCAGATGCCGAGCAGCATTTCCTGCATCAGCACACGCGTCTGATTGTCGAGTGCGCCGAACGGCTCATCCAGCAGCAGGATCTTGGGGTCGTTGGCGAGAGCGCGCGCGATCGCGGTGCGTTGTTGCATGCCGCCGGAGAGCTGCTTCGGCCAATGATTCTCGAAGCCCGACAGGCCGACGCGACGGATGAACCCATCGGCGATCTTGCCGCGTTCCACAGCGGAAATCCCGCGTTCGCGCAGGCCAAACGCAATATTCTCGCGCACGGTCAGCCATGGGAAGAGCGTATAGGATTGGAACACCATGCCGCGATCCGCGCCCGGTCCCGTGACCGGGCTTCCATCCAGGAGGACACGGCCGCTTGTCGGCCGGTCAAGCCCGGCGATGATCCGGAGCAGCGTGGATTTTCCGCAGCCCGACGGACCGAGGATGGTGACGAAGTCATTGTTGCCGACGGTGAGATCGGTAGGTTCCAGCGCCTTTGTCGGCGCGTTGCCCTGGCGCGCAGGGAAGGTCCGCGAGACCTGCTCGATCCTCAGCTCGGTCACGCCAGTCTCCACGGGAACAGCCAGGCGTTGAAGGCCTTGAACAGGAAATCCGACACCAAGCCGATCAGGCCGATGACGATGATGCCGAAAATGATCTGTCCGGTATTGAGCAGGGCCTGGCTGTCGGTGATCATGTGGCCGATGCCTGACGATGAGCCGATCAGTTCGGCAACGATGACATAGGTCCATGCCCAACCCAGAACGAGCCGGAGAATTTCCGCGATCTCGGGAGCGGAGGAGGGCAGCAGCACCCGCCGGATGATGCCGCTATCGCTGGCCCCCAGCGTGTAGGCCGCTTCGACAAGGTCGCGCCGCGTGCTTCCGACGTTGACGGCGATCATCAGGATGATCTGGAACACCGAGCCGATGAAAATGACCAGCAGCTTCTGCAATTCGCCGATGCCCGCCCACAGGATCAACAGCGGGATGAAGGCCGAGGCAGGCAGATAGCGTGCAAAGGAGACGAATGGTTCGAGGAAGGCCTCGATCGGCTTGTAGGCTCCCATCAAAACGCCGAGCGGAACCGCGATAATTGCCGCCAGAAAAAAGCCGCCGACAACCCGCCAGATCGTCATTCCGATGTCGAACAGGAAGCCGTGCTTGGTCAGGAGCTCCCAGCCTTCCAGCAGCATGGTCAGGGGATTGGCGAGGAACGTCTTTGACACGTATCCGCCGAACGTCGCCCACGCCCACAGGGCAACGAAGAGCACGAAAAACGCAATGCCATAGGCTGCGCGTTGCTTCGACGTCACGGGATCCAGGGGACGCATCACAGGGCATGTTCCTCAAGGCGGTGCGCGGATCGCTGAAAGCCCCACTTCCAGATGCGGAAGCGGGGCCTGTCAAACGAACCTACTTGATGAAGCTCGTGTCAACGAGGTCTTCGGTCTTGGGAATCGCTTTGATGATGCCGATCTCGAGTAGCAGTTCCGCAGCTTCCTTGGTGAAAGCCTGGAATTCGCCCGCGAAGAACTTCTGGTTCGCGGCCTTGTCCTGCCAGCGCAGATATTTTGCCGAATTGCCGAACTGCTCGCCGGACTGCTTCACGTCCGAACCCATGATCTCGTAGGATTTCGCCTGGTCCTTTTCGATCAGGGCCACCGCCTCGAAATAGCTGTCCGCCAGGGCTTGCGCGGCTTTCGGATTGTCGGTCAGGAATTTCGGGGTGCAGCCGAACGTGTCCATGATCATCGGGTAGTCGAGCGTGGTGGCGATGATCTTGCCCTTGTCCGGCGCCGCGCGGACGGTCGAGAGGTAGGGCTCATACGTCATGGCTGCATCATTCTGACCGGCCACGAATGCCTGCGCGGCCACAGCCGGCTCCAGGTTAACCACGGTCACGTCCTTGACCGAGAGGCCGTTCTTCTTGAGCATCCAGGCGAGCGTGAAATAGGGCGCGGTGCCTGGCGCGGACGCCGCGACCGTCTTGCCCTTGAGATCCTTGATCGACGCGACATCGTTTCGCGTCGCCATGCCATCGGCGCCGTAGCTCTTGTCGAGCTGAAAGATCTGCTTGGTGGCAACTCCGTTGGCATTCCAGGATATCCAGGTTTCGACCGTGGTCGCCGCGCACTGAATGTCGCCCGAGGCAATCGCCAGATGCCGGTCCTTCTGCGGGATCTTCTTGATCGTCACATCGAGGCCGTTCTTCTTGAAGATGCCGGCCTGATTGGCCAGTGTGAGCGGCGCGAACCCGGTCCAACCCGAGATCCCGATGCCGACCTTGACGTCCTGTGCGACGGCCGGTGCGGACACCAGAAGAGCGGCGCTTGCGGCGAATACTCGAAAACTAGGCATGATTGTCTTCCTTCTGCCGGTTTGTGGATTAAGTCCTGCTCGTCTGTTCACCCCGCGTGGGGCGCTTTTGCATCGTGCTTCTGCATCGCATTGCTGCATAAATTGTGCCGGACCTCATGCGTCACTTTCAGCCGCCCTTGAAGCGGGCCACCAGCTTGTGGGACTCGCCCGGATAGATCAGGCGCACCGCCGTCAGCGGCCGTCCGCCGCGCCAGGTGTGCCGGTCGATCACGAGGCAGGGCGCGCCAATCGGGATGTCCAGCGACGCCGCGGCCTCGTCATCGGCCGATATAGCGCTGATCGCATGTTCGGCTTCTGTCCATGGAACATGATGTAGCAGCCACGATCCCGGCGGCTCCGCTGCAAAGTCCGCCGTGGCGGCTTCAGGCACCGCGTCGAGATCGATCAACCTGTCCTCGATCGCGAAGGGTACGGCGTCGGCGCTGTGGCGGCAGGCAATGGCGATGACCTTGCCGGTCTTTCCCACCCCAAGCCGGATGCGGTCGGTGGCGTTGGCGATGCGGCGAGAGCACTTGATCAGTTGATAGCCGTAGCTTCGGCCAAGCGCGGTGATTTCGGCGCGGATATCGGAAATCGTCAGGACTGCCGACAGGAATTTCGGACGGCGCACAAAGGTGCCGGCCCGCCGCCGCCGCTCGATCAGATCTGCTTGCGCCAGTTCCGACAATGCCTTGCTGACCGTCATTCGGGAGCAGCGGTAGTCTGCCATCAACTCGTGCTCGAACGGAATGCGATGGCCTGGCGGCCATTCGCCGGACAGGATGCGCCGTTCAATGTCCAGCCGGATCTGCTTGTACAGCGTCGGCTTGTCGGTCAGCTGGGGTTTGCTGCGATCGATCGCGAGGCTCATGCCGCGAGCCTCCTTACAGCGGCGTTGAATCTGTCACGCGCGCGCTCGCGGACCCGGTGGCGCCCATTCTCGACAACCTTGTTGCCGCCGGCCCACACGCAGTCGATGGCGCCTGCGCGTGCAGCGAAAATCCAGCCATCGAGGATGGCATCCCCGCGGCGCCCGGCGAGCGACGGGTGCGTGGTGTCGAGAGTGACGATATCGGCGCGCGCACCGATCTGGAGACCTGTGATTGGCTGCGCCAGCGCCTGGGCGCCGCCCGCGAGTGCGCCGTCGAGTAGCGTGCGGCCGGTCGAGACGCCGGGGCCGCCGGACAACACGTTGCGTTCGCGGTGCTTCAACCGCTGACCATATTCGAGCTGGCGCAGTTCATCGGCGACACCTATCAGCACATTGGAATCCGTGCCGATGCCAAACCGGCCGCCGGCGTCAAGAAACTCGCGCGCCGGAAAAATGCCGTCGCCGAGGCTCGCTTCCGTAACCGGACAGAGCCCGGCAATCGCGCGGCTTTGCGCCAGCGATACGGTTTCCTCAGGCGTCATGTGGGTCGCATGGATGAGACAGCAGCGCGCATCGATCGGCGCATGTTCGAGCAGCCACTCGACCGGCCGCCTGCCGGACCAGGCCACGCATTCCTCGACTTCTCTGACCTGTTCGGCGGCGTGGATATGCACCGGCGCGTCACCGGCCATGGCGATGATTGCCGCCAATTCGTCCGGCGCTACGGCCCGCAGGCTGTGCGGCGCGACTCCGACATTGGCGCCGGGCAGGGTGCGGACGGCCGTTCTCGTGGCGTCAAGCAGCTTTGCGAACTGATCGACCGAGCAGATGAACCGGCGCTGGCCGGCATGCGGTGCCATTCCACCAAAGGAGCCGTGTGCGTAAAAGCTCGGCAGCAGCGTGAGCCCGATGCCCGTCGTCTCGGCAGCCAGTGCAATTCGCGTCGCCATTTCCGCAGGATTGGCGTAGAGCGAACCGTCGCGGTCATGGTGGAGATAATGGAATTCGCCGACGCGGGTGTAACCCTGCTCGAGCATCTCGACATAGAGCAGCGTCGCGACGGCTTCGCTGTCTTCGGGAGACATCTCCAGCGCGAACCGATACATCGTCTCGCGCCACGTCCAGAAAGTATCTGCGGTATTGCCGCGCGTTTCAGCGAGCCCCGCCATGCCGCGCTGGAAAGCGTGACTATGCAGGCTGGCCATTCCGGGGATGGCGAGCAAATGGCGTTCGTCGCCGGTTCCGGGCGCTGTTCCGATCGTGACCTTCGTGATCAATCCATCGGTCACCACCACCTGCACGTCATCGGCCCATCCGGAGGGAAGCAGTGCCGATGCAAAATGCAAAGTGGACATGTTTCCAAACCGGATGGACAGGATGCCGTGATTATATGTATAGACATATCGAACACCCCGTCAAGCTTCTGCCGTTGAGGGAAATTCCATGGCCGAGCGCTTTGATCGCATCTGGCACAACGCCAGGCTCGCCACGCTTCGCGAAGATCTGACCGGTCTAGGGATCATCGAGCACGGCGTGATCGCGGCGCGCGATGGACGCATCGTCTTTGCAGGCAGCCGTTCCGATTTTCCATCTGACGCCGGCGCGACGGAACGGATCGACTGCGCGGGGCGATGGATCACGCCCGGACTGGTGGATTGTCACACCCATCTGGTCTTCGGCGGAAACCGCGCGCACGAATTCGAATTGCGGTTGCAAGGCGCAAGCTACGAAGAGATCGCGCGCGCGGGCGGCGGCATCGTCTCGACGGTCGCTGCGACACGCGCAGCCAGCGAGGCTGAACTGGTTGCCAGCGCGCTGCCGAGGCTGGATGCACTGATCGGTGAGGGCGTGACCACGCTGGAGATCAAATCCGGCTATGGGCTCAACACGGAAACCGAGATGCGACAGTTGTCGGCTGCGCGCGCGCTTGGCCGCAGCCGTACGCTCAGCATCCGGACGTCGTTTCTGGGCGCGCATGCTCTGCCTCCTGAGGCCGATGGCGACAAGGACCGTTACATCGACCTGGTTTGCCGCGAGATGTTGCCGGCGGTGGCGCAGGCCGGGCTCGCCGATGCGGTCGATGCCTTCATGGAAGGCATCGCGTTCTCGCGAGAACAGACGGCGCGGGTGTTCGGCGCGGCAAAGGCGCTTGGGCTGCCGGTCAAACTGCATGCGGATCAATTGTCCAACCTCGCTGGTGCGGCACTGGCTGCGGAATTTTCAGCCCTGTCCGCCGATCATCTGGAGCACACCGATGAAGCGGGTGTCGCAGCCATGGCGCGGGCCAATACAGTCGCCGTGCTCCTGCCGGGCGCATTCTATTTCATCCGCGAAACGGCAAAGCCCCCGGTCGAGCTGTTTCGTGCGCATGGCGTGCACATGGCGCTCGCGACCGATTGCAACCCGGGTAGCTCGCCGCTGACGTCGCTGCTGCTGGCAATGAATATGGGGGCGACGCTGTTCCGGATGAATGTTGCTGAATGCCTCGCCGGTGTGACGCGGGAAGCGGCGCGTGCGCTGGGTGTTCTCGGTGAGACCGGTACGCTCGA
>PNLC01000029.1 GCA_013822885.1 Bradyrhizobium sp. | reverse complement strand
GCAGGTGCGGGCGCCGGACAAGGCGTCGGCGCTCGGCTGCCGCGAAAGGAAGACGACCGGCTGATGCGTGGCCGCGGCCAGTTCGTGGCCGACATTCGTCTCGCCGGCCTGCAGGACGTTGCCTTCGTGCGTAGTCCGCTGGCGCATGCGCTGATCCGCGGCATACACGTCCCGGAGCGCTATCGCGGCAGCGTCTTCACCGCGGCGGACCTTGACGGGATCAATCCGATCCGCGCGGTTTCGGGGCTGCCGGGGTTCAAGATTTCCGAGCAGCCGGTGCTTGCCACCGGCAAGCTGCGCCAGGTCGGCGAACTCGTCGCCATGTGCGTGGCGCCGACGCGCGCTGAAGCCGAGGACATCGCAGCGGCAGTGACGCTCGATCTGGAGGAACTTCCCGCCGTCTATGACATGCGCAAGGCGCGTGAGCCGGGCTCGGCGCTGGTGCACGAGCACTGGGGCGATAACGTCTTTCTCGAAACCAATTTCGAGGTTGATATCTCCGGCGCGCTGGATGCGCCGATCAAGGTATCGCGCGAGATATCGACGGCACGGCAGTGCATGTCGCCGCTCGAAGGCCGTGGAGTCGTCGCGACCTTCGATCATCGCCTCGATCAATTGACACTCTTTTCCTCGGCCCAGATGCCGCATATCACGCGCAGCGGCCTTGCCGAATGCCTCGGCATGGAGCAGGGCCGCATTCGCATCGTTTCGCCCGATGTCGGCGGCGGCTTCGGGCACAAGGGCATCCTGTTGCCGGAGGAGGTCTGTCTTTCCTGGCTGACGATGCGTCGCGGCCATCCGGTGCGCTGGACCGAGGATCGCCGCGAGCATCTGACCGCGAGCTCCAATTGCCGCGAGCACCATTACAGGATCACAGTGTACGCCGATCGCGACGGCCGGCTGCGGGGCATCGACTGCGAAGCTACCGTCGATTCCGGCGCGTACTCGTCATATCCGTTCTCGGCGTGCCTCGAGGCGGCGCAGGTCGCGAGCATCCTGCCGGGGCCTTATCTGATGCCGGCCTATCGTTGCCGGACCTTTTCGGTCGCGACCAACAAGTGTCCGATCCTGCCTTATCGCGGCGTGGCCCGCACCGGCGTCTGCTTCGCGCTGGAGCTGATGCTCGATCTGGTCGCGGCGGAAGCGGGGCTGGAGCCGGGCGAAGTGCGCCTGCGCAATCTGGTGCGCCCCGAACAGATGCCGTTCGACAACATCACCAACAAGCATTTTGACAGCGGCGACTATCCCGAGGCGATGCGGCGTGCGCTTGCGTCCATCGATGTCGAAGGCGTGCGCGCACGCCAGCAAAAGGGCGAGACGGATGGGCGCCGGATCGGTGTCGGCGTCTCGATCTATTGCGAACAGGCCGCGCACGGAACATCGGTCTATTCCGGCTGGGGCATCCCGATGGTGCCCGGCCACGAACAGGCATCCGCGCGGCTGACGCCGGATGGCGGCCTTGAACTGCGCGTCGGCGTGCATTCGCACGGGCAGGGGATGGAAACGACACTGGCCCAGGTCGCGCATGAGATGCTGGGCGTCGATGTCGCCAGGGTGCGCATCATCCTTGGCGACACCGCGATGACACCTTACTCGACGGGCACCTGGGGCTCGCGCTCGATGGTGATGGCGGGCGGCGCGGTCGCAACCGCCTGCCGCGAACTGGGCGAACGCGTCAAGCGTATCGGCGCCAGGCTGCTGCAGCATGAACTTGCGGCGGTGGTGCTGCAGAACGGCGAGGTCCACGGCGTCAACGGCAGCGTCACCCTGCAGGAAATCGCGCACACCTGGTATCGCCGGCCGCAGGACCTGCCGCCCGATGTCGATCCGGCCGGGCTGGAGGTGACGTCCGGCTACAAGCCGCAACGCGATAGCGGAACCTTCAGCTATGCCGCCCACGCCGCGGTGGTCGCGGTCGATCCTGATACAGGCGAGATCGAAATCCTCGATTACGTCATCGTCGAGGACGGCGGCGTTCTCGTCAATCCGATGGTGGTGGACGGCCAGATCTATGGCGGTCTCGCCCAGGGCATCGGCACCGCGCTGTACGAGGAGATGCCGTTCGACACATCCGGCCAGCCGCTCGCGACGACGCTCGCCGACTATCTGCTGCCCGGCCCCACCGAAGTGCCTTCGCCCCGTCTCGATCACATGGAGACGCCGTCGCCCTACACCCAGTTCGGCGTGAAGGGCATCGGCGAGGGCGGCGCCATCGCGCCGCCGGCTGCGATCGCCAACGCCGTCAATGACGCGCTGCGGCCGCTCGGCGTGGAACTGATGCAGTCGCCGATCACGCCATATCGCGTCGTCGAGGCGGTTCTGGCAGCGCGCGATGCAGAAAGGCCGGCAGCATGAAACCGGCGCCTTTCGGCTATGAACGTCCCCGCGATCTGCAGGCCGCGCTCGCCGTGCTGAATCAGGTTAGCGACTCTGCCAAGATTATCGCCGGCGGGCAGTCGCTGGGGCCGATGCTCAATCTGCGGCTGGTGGAGCCGCAACTGATCGTCGACATCACCGGCCTTGCCGAACTCAAGCAGGCCGAGCGTCGAGGCGACGAACTCGTGCTCGGGGCCTGCGTCACCCACGCCGATATCGAGGATGGACGCACGGCTGATGTCACGCGCGGCGCAATGCAGCGCGTTGCCGCCAACATCGCCTATCGCGCCGTGCGCAATCGCGGCACGGTGGGCGGATCGCTCAGCCACGCGGATCCCGCGGCAGACTGGGTCTCCGCGCTCGCGGCGCTGGGCGCGAAGTTGACGCTGCGGAGCAGCGCCGGCGCGCGCGCGGTCGCGATGGAGGATTTTGTCGTCGGTGCGCTCGAATGCGCGTTACGCGCCGGCGAGATTATCGAAACGGTTCATGTTCCGGCGAGGCCGGCATCGGCGCATTGGGGGTACGCCAAGAGTTGCCGCAAGACCGGCGAGTTTGCGCATGCGATCGGTGCGGTCCTGATCGACCCGAGTGCTCGCACAGCCCGCATCGTGATCGGCGCGATAGATGCTGCGCCCATCGTCATCACCGACGCCATGGAACTGTTCGGCGGTCGCATCGGCGGTGACTACAAGGACCGCTTCGATACACGCGTAGCCGACGCCATTCTCGCCAAGGCAGGTGTCTCGAACGCCGCCCAGCGTCATATCCATGCAAGCGTGCTCAAGCGTGCCGTCTGCGAGGCTGCCGCATGAGCATGATTGAACTCAGCGTGAACCAGCGTGCGGTGCGGATATCGGCGGAGCCGCGCACCAATCTCGCCGATTTCATCCGCGATAAACTCGATCTGACCGGTACGCATCTCGGTTGCGAACACGGCGTCTGCGGCGCCTGCACGGTGCTGCTCGACGGCGTGCCGGCGCGCTCGTGCATCACCTATGCGGTGGCCTGCGAAGGCGCCGAGGTTACCACGATCGAAGGCCTCGACGAGGACAGCGTCACGGCGGAGCTTCGCGCGGCCTTTACCCGCGAGCATGCGCTGCAATGCGGTTACTGCACCCCGGGGATGCTGGTCTCGGCGCGTGATCTCGTGCTGCGTCTGCCGCAGGCCGATGAGCGCCTCATCCGGGTCGGATTGAGCGGGAATTTATGTCGGTGCACCGGCTATGTCGGTATCGTGCGGGCGGTCCAGTCCGTAATCGAAGCGCGGCGCGCCCGCGATATTGCGCCGATGCCGGACGGAGGCCGGAAGATACTGGGGCCGGTCGGCTCGGGTCGAAGCGTGCATCGCGGTGCGGACCGTGTCGAACAGGCGCGCGGACAGAGCGCGCCTGAAGCGGCCGGTTCGGTCGGCTCGATTCCGGACTTCATCCCGGCGACCGTTCTGACCCAGCATTTCACCGTCGCGCATCCGCCCGAACAGGTGTTTGCGATGTTCGGCGACATCGCCGCCGTCGCGGCCTGTCTTCCCGGCGCGTCGTTGACGGCGCCACTGAGGCCGGAGCGCGTCGAAGGGGCCATCCGTGTGAAGATCGGTCCGATTGCCGCGACCTTCCTCGGAGCCGCGCGTGTCGAACGCAATCCGGCCGATATGTCCGGCCGCATCGTCGGCATCGGCAACGACCGGCGCAGCCGGTCTTCGACGCAAGGCGAAATCCGCTACCGGCTTGTGCAGGTCGGGCAGGGGACGCGCGTCGACCTTTCGATCGGATACACGCTCACGGGGATGCTGGCGCAGGTCGGACGAGCGGGACTGGTGCGCGATCTCGCAGCGCGATTGATCGCGGAGTTTGCCGGCAATCTCGACCGCCGCCTGTCGGGCACATCTGACGCCGGCGCGACGGCGGCCGAACTGAACGGACTGGCGCTGGTGTTCGGCTCTTTGCGCGCGCAGGTCGCGCGATGGCTTGGGCGGTTTTCGTCCAGGCAAGACGGAGCGCCGTGATGGATTGAAGTTTCCGCGCGAGGCGGAACGACGAGGTTTGGACTGCGGATAGATCAACAGCGTGACAGTGGAGAAGAAAATGAAACGGACTTTCAGAATTGTTCCAGCGATCGCGCTGGCGGTTGCCGTCATGGGCGGGGTCGCCGAGGCCCAGACCATCAAGATTGGCGTCAACGAGCCCCTGACGGGCGCGTTCGCCGCTTCCGGCACCTATGTCGTCAACGGCGCCAAGATCGCTGCTGACGAGATCAACGCCAAGGGCGGCATCCTCGGCAAGAAACTCGAACTCGTCATCGAAGACAACAAGAGCAATCCGACGGAAGCCGCGGCCGTCGCGGAGAAATTGATCACCAGCGACAAGGTGCCCGTCCTGATGGGTGCATGGGGCTCGAGCCTGACGCTGGCCGTGATGCCCAAATTGATGGAGTATGAAGTGCCGATGGTGGTCGAGACCTCCTCGTCCGGCAAGATCACCACGACCGGCAATCCCTTCATCTTCCGCATCTCGCCGCCATCGGCGATCGAGGCCGCGGCGTTCAAGGGGATCGTCGACAAGCTCGAACTGAAGAAGGTCGATTTCCTCGTCATCAACAACGACTGGGGCCGCGGCACCGCCGAGGACTTCAGCAAGATGATGAAGGAGAAGGGGATCACGGTCGGGTCCATCGAGACCATGGATCAGGGCGCCCAGGACATGAGCGCGCAGCTTTCCAAGCTGAAGGGCACCGATTCCGAGACCATCATCGTGACCACGGCCGTCGACCAGCTAACGCTGATCTTCAAGCAGGCCGCAGCCCTCGGCCTCAAGAAGCGCATCATCA
Source organism: Bradyrhizobium sp. (assembly GCA_013822885.1). Lineage (GTDB taxonomy): Bacteria > Pseudomonadota > Alphaproteobacteria > Rhizobiales > Xanthobacteraceae > Bradyrhizobium. The sequence goes on along the minus strand of PNLC01000029.1, from coordinate 13,417 downwards.
CGACAGGCGGGTCGCAAAACCCTGACCAGATCATCGCGCAGGCAGGTGCCGCCGCCAACGGCACCATGCACCTGACGACGTTCCTGCCCTGGTTCCCCGACAAGACCCCGAACCCGGAGGCGACCAACTACTTCATCGCCGAATGGAAGAAGCGCGGCTACGACTTCGCCGGCTGCACCGAGAGTTTTCGCGGCTATGACGGCATTCGCACGGCCGCGGCGGCGATCGAGAAGGCCGGCAAGGCGGAGCCTGCCGCGATCAAGGCGGCGTTGTGGGAAATCAACATCAAGGGCCTGAACGGTGACATCGTGTTCAAGAAGTCCGGTCCCGCAGGCAAGGAGAGCGGCCAGAGCCAGCCCAACGTCTACCTGATCGAAATCGTCGACGGCAAGATCGGGATGAAGACGCTCTGACGTTACGTGACTGAACGCCGGGGGGCCGCAGTGGACGGCGGCCCTCGGCAGCATATTCGGGAGCCACCTTGAGCCAGTTTCTGCAACATCTGATCAACATGCTGGTGCTCGGCGGCACCTATGCGCTGCTGGGCATCGGGCTGACATTGATCTTCGGCATCATGAACGTCGTGAACTTCACGCACGGCGTGCTGTACACGTTCGGCGCCTACATCATGTTCATCGTGGTGCATCAGCTCGGCGTCAACTTCTTCCTGGCGCTGCCGCTCGCCGTCGTGGCCGGCTGGCTTCTGGGGGCTGCGATCGAGCTGACGTTGCTGCGGCCGTTGCGCGGTTCCGACATCGACACGACAATGCTGGTCATGATCGGCGCCTGGATCGCGATGCAGTCCGGCGCGCTGTGGATCTGGGGCGGCGTGGCGAAATCGGTGACGACGCCGTTTCCCGAGGCGCCGCTGGTGCTGGGACCGGTCTCGGTGTCATGGCTGCGGCTGTTCGTGCTCGCCGCGGCCGCGATGCTGATCGTCGTCACCTATCTGCTGATCAACAAGACGAAACTCGGCGGCGCGATGCGGGCGACGTTCCAGGATCGGGACACCGCCTCGCTGATGGGCGTCAACGTCGACCTCATCTACACCTCGACGTTTGCGATCGGGTCGAGCCTTGCCGCCGCGGCCGGTGCGCTGCTGGGGCCGGTCTACGTGATCTTTCCGCAGATGGGCGATCTCGCCGCCGTCAAGGCGTTCGCGATCGTGATCCTCGGCGGGCTCGGCAACATCACCGGCGCCGTCATCGGCGGCTTCATCCTGGCGCTGGCTGAAGAACTGGGTGCTGGCTACGTTTCGTCGGGATACCGCGATGCCATGGGCTTCCTGATCATCATCGCGGTCCTCATTTTCAAGCCGACCGGACTTTTCGCGCGCTCGGAGCGCGTCGGATGAAGTCGTCCGTCGCCATTGTCTCGGTGCTCGCGCTGGCCTCAGTCCCGCTGTGGCTGCGCGACCCGTACCTCATGAACGCGCTGATCACGACCGGGATATTCATCATCGGCGCGATGAGCCTCAATTTGCTGCTCGGGTTTACCGGCCAGCTCAGCCTCGGCCACATTGCGTTCTTCGGCATCGGCGCCTATGTCAGCGCGTTGACGTCGCTTGGCTTCGATGCCGGCCTGCCGTTCGATCTCCGTATGGTTCACGAACCCTGGCCGCCTATCATCGGCTTTGTGCTGGCCATCGTCGTCGCGAGCTTTTGCGGCTATCTCGTGGGGCTGTTGTCGTTTCGCGTTCGCGGTGCGTATTTTGTGATCGTGACCATTTCGTTTGCCGAAGTGGTCCGGCTGGTGGCGCTCAATTGGGTCGAGCTGACGCAGGGCCCTCTGGCGCTGACCAATATTCCGTCGATCACGATCGGATTGCCGGGGCTGGGGGATCTGACCCTTCGCACCAAGCTGCAGAACTATTATCTCGTGCTTGCCGTGGCGGTTATCGCCTATGTGCTGATCGCGCGCCTCGTCCACTCCCATTTCGGCCGCGCCATGCGCGGGCTGATGGAAAACGAGACGCTGGCGGTCTCGGTCGGCATCGACGTCACGAAAACGCTGACGCTGGCGGCGGTGATCTCGGCCGGCATCGCCGGCGCCGCCGGCAGTCTCTACGCGCACTACATCCGGATCATCGATCCCGAGGTGTTTGCCTTCATCAACACCGTGACGATGGTGATCATGGTCATCACCGGGGGCAAGGGCTCGCTCGCCGGTCCTGTCGTCGGCGGCCTGATCTTCGGGCTGCTGCCGGTCGCGCTGCGCCCGATCATGGCGCCGGAGGCGCAATGGATCGCTTATGGCGGCGTGCTGATCGTGATCCTGTTCGTGCTGCCGCGCGGCATCGTGCCGTCGCTGGCGCAGCGGTTTGCGAGACGGCCGAAACGGATCGAGAAGGTCGTCCCGGTCGCGTTTTCCGAGCGCGACGCCAAGGAGCATGCGTGATGGCAGCTCCGGCGACGGCATTGCGCGTGGAAAAGGTGGCCGTGCACTTCGGCGGGCTTGTCGCGCTCTCGGACATGAATTTCACGGTCGGTGAGGGCGAGATCGTCAGCCTGATCGGGCCCAACGGCGCCGGCAAGACCACGGCCTTCAACGTCGTCACCGGCTTTCTGGACCCGACCCATGGCGCTGTGAGCTATCGGGGCACGGCGCTCAACGGATTGAAGCCGCACCAGATCGCCGACCTCGGACTGATCCGGACGTTTCAGCGCACCAGTGTCTTTCCGAACGATACCGTCCACGACAACCTGCTGATCGGGCTGCATCGCCAGGGCCGGGTGGGCCTGCTCGAATCCATTCTTGGCCTGCCGCGTGCGCGGTCGTCGCAGCGGCGATTGCGGGAACGCGCGATCGAACTGGTCGAGTGGGTCGGCCTCGAACGCCGCGCGCACGATTTGGCGGGCTCGCTGTCCTACGGCGAGCAGCGCCTCGTCGGCGTGGCGCTGGCGCTGGCCGCGGAGCCGTCGATGCTGCTGCTCGACGAGCCGGTGTCGGGCATGAATGCCTCGGAAACCCACAGCTTCGTGCAACTGATCCGCAACATCCGGGATCGCGGCGTCACCATCCTGCTGGTGGAGCACGACATGCCGATGGTGATGAGCGTCTCTGACCGGATCGTGGTGCTCAACTACGGCCGCATCATCGCCGAAGGTACGCCGGAGGTGATCCGGAACGACCCGGCCGTCATCGAGGCCTATCTCGGGCAGGGAGCGTCACGTGCTTGAGATCCGCGACATGGTGTGCGGCTACGGCGGCGTCACGGCGTTGCGCGGCATCTCGCTGCAGGTCAACGCCGGGCAGCTCGTCGCGCTGATCGGCGCCAACGGCGCCGGCAAGAGCACCACGTTGCGCGCGATCTCGGGGCTCGTGGTGCCGCGCTCGGGATCGATGCGCTTCGAGGGCGAGGAGATCGCCGGCGTCAGTCCGCCGCGCGTAGTGGCCGCGGGCATCGCGCATTGTCCGGAAGGACGAAAAGTGTTTCCGCACATGACGGTCGAGGAAAATCTCGACATGGGCGCCTATCTGCGCACCAAATCCAGTGAGATCGCGGCGGACCGCGACCGGATCTATGGCGAGTTTCCACGTCTCGCCGAACGGCGAAAGCAGGCGGCGGGCACCTTGTCGGGCGGCGAGCAACAGATGCTGGCGATCGGCCGGGCGCTAATGTCGCGGCCGCGCCTGATCATGTTCGACGAGCCGTCGCTTGGGCTTGCACCCAACATCGTCGAGCGGACGTTTGCGATCATCCGCGGTATCCGCGATGCCGGAACGACGGTGTTGCTGGTGGAGCAGAACGCGTTTGCGGCGCTCGAAATGTGCGATCACGCCTATCTGCTGGAGGGCGGCCGCATCGTTCTCTCCGGGCCCGGCGCCGAGATGATCGAGAACGAGCACGTGCGAAAGGCCTATCTTGGCGGATGAGCGGACCCAGACGGTCGCGGAGGCAGGCGACAGGAAATGGATGCCGGTCTGCGGGCTCAGCCGGCTGATCTCGCAGACCATCGTCTGCGCCCGCGTCACCGGCGTCGATCTGATGCTGGTCTGGAGCGAGGGCCGAGCGGTGGCCTGCGAACGTATCTGTCCGCACGAACAGGCTGACCTCAGTGCGGGGCACCTGTCGGGAGGACGCCTGTTCTGTCCCCGTCACGCCGCCTCGTTCGATCTTCGCAACGGCCAGATGTCCTACGGCTGGCCGGGCCGGCCGCTGCGGCTGTATCCGGTCCGGGTCAGGGGCGATCAGGTCTGGATCGACGCGGCTGCGATCGCAATGCCATAGTTTCTGCAGGAGTAACGCGCGTGACCGATATCCCGGCGACGAAAGACAGGCCTCTCGATCCAAGGCTGAACTGGGGGGCACTCTCCCAGGCCGAACGTGACGCCGCCTACGATAACAACGCAGCGGTAAAGAACAGCGCGGCACTGATCGCAGAAAGGAACCAGGCGTCCGAAGCGCTACGCGCCAGCCGCAAATCGTTCCTTGACGTTCCCTATGGCGACCGCGAAAGGACGAAGATCGATCTCTATCCGGCCGACGATGCGATGGCACCCTGCCTGGTCTTTCTGCACGGCGGTTACTGGCAGCGCAATTCGCGTGAATTGTTTGCCATGCTGGTCGAAGGCGTCGCGGCCCATGGCTGGTCCGTGGCCATTCCCGGATATTCGCTGGCGCCCGAAGCCTCGTTGACCGAAATCGTCACAGAGATATCCCGGTCGCTCGATTGGCTGGCCGAAAATGGAGGCTCGTACGGGATCGCCGGACCGGTGGTGCTCGCCGGCTGGTCGGCCGGCGCCCAGCTGGTGGCGATGTCGCTCGGCCATGCCAGCGTGGCCGCAGGACTGGCGATCTCCGGCGTCTACGACCTCGCACCGATCCGCGACACCGCGCTCAACCACGCGCTGAAGCTGACCGACCGTGAAGTCGCAAGCCTTTCGCCGCTTCGCCAGCCCGCCATCCACAAGCGGCTCGACATCGCCTATGGCACCGCCGAACTGCCGGCGCTGGTGCTCGATTCAATCCAGCTCCATGAATCGCGCATCGCCGTGAACGCGCCCGGCAGGCTGTTCCCGATCGAAGGGGCCGACCATTTCAGCATCCTCGGCGAACTGCGGCGTCCGCACGGCGCGCTTGTCGCTATCGCCCGACAGCTCGTCGGTTAGGTCGGCCGGCGGCTTGTTCTCATTGATGCGTGGCGAATTGACGCGGGCGGTCCGGCGGCGACTTGTTCAGCGGTAGGACGGCGAGAATACGTTCTTCAACTGAACGAGGAAGGTCACGATCCACGCGAACGCAAACATGCCGGCAAGGCCAAGCGCCGTTCTGCGATCGAGCAGGGACAGGCTGGTCCACCACCACACCCGGTAAAGCCATAATCCCGTCGTCGCCATGCCTAGCAGGCAGACGATCATCTTGAGAAAGGACGAGTTTGCGACGCCCAGGGCTCCGAACAGGAGCGTTGCGGGAACGAGGAACATGGTGCAGGCGGAGACTAAAGTGTCGTTCATGGCCCCTCACGACGTTGCCGGATCGCGCTTGCATCGCGCGATGACGTACTTCGATGACGTTCGCTGGCTCGCAAGCGATGCGATGACCCGGAATTCCATATTGGACAACGGACAATGGTTAATAAACCGTCACCTCGATGTAATTAACGCCAGTTTATATTCCGGCCGCTGAGGTCAGGTACGACATCAAACGATTCCCGCCTTGAACGCTGCGCGAGCCCTTCGTGCCGCTGCGGCTTGCTTTTGCCTTTTTTCGTAACGGAGAATTTAAATGGCTCTTGGTCCCGGTTCGATTGCTTTCGTCGGTTTCAATGCTGACGGAAATGACGGATTCGCCTTCATTGTCATCGATCCGATCGCGGCGGGATCGGTTATTCGCTTCAGCGACAACGAATGGAACGGACTGGAAATCGGATCGGGCGGCGCCTTCAACACCGGTGAAGGTGGCCTGACATGGACCAACGGCGGAAGCGAACTGGCCGCGGGGACGATCGTCGAATTCCTCAATACCTCGTCTACCACCACGCGCAGCGTCAACATCGGCGCCGTTTCCGGTGGTACGATCGCGCTCGGTAACTCGGACGAGGCGATCTATGCCTTTGTCGGGACTTCCGAAACTGCGCCGACCGCATTCCTGACCGCGGTCACCAATACAAATGGCGGCTTCACCACTGCTACCGGCAGCGGGCTGCTTGGCGGTACCGGGCTCACGGCGGGCGCAACGGCGCTGGTGCTGCCCCTGACTGACGGCGCCGATGTCGCCGTATTCGACCCGATCCTCGGCGGAAGTTCGTTCGCGTCCCGCACCGCCGCGCTCATCGCGCTCAATACGACTGCCAATTTTGTCGCGCAGAGCGGCAGCGGCAGTCAGGAGGCCGATGCAATTACGCCGGACGCACCGTTTCTCGCCGATCCGCAGTCACCCATCGCGGGAGTGACTTTCACCATTCAGTCCGGCACGCCCGCGCAGACGGTCACCTTCGCGGCCGGCTCAGTCTCCGTCGCCCACGCGGAAGGCAACGCAGGCACCACGGCCTTCACCTTTATTGTGGAGCGTACCGGCGGCACCGCCGGGGACGTCAGCTTCAGCGGTCAACTGACCTCGGCTGCAGCCAACGCGGCGGATTTTAATGGCGCCGCGGCTGTACCGTTCGCATTCAACGGGACGATACCGGCGGGCCAGGCTTCGGCAACCGTGACGATCCTGATCAATGGCGACGCCGCCGTCGAGCCGGACGAGAACTTCACGCTCACCTTGCAGACGGTCTCGAACAACGACGGCACGGTTCCGACTTCGCTCGGAGCGCAGGTGGCGGCAACCGGCACCATTCAGAACGACGATGCAGCCCCCGGGAACGTGATCGAAGGCATCACCATCCTCGACCAGGCGCCGTCGCTGCAGGGCGATGTCGTGACGCCTGTCGCCACCAATGCCGTCCAGCTCGTGCGGTTGGGCAATTACGCGCCTGCCGCGGGTACCAACGCCGAAGTGGTTTCGTTCGATCCTTCGACCGGCCGCGCCTACGTCCTCAACACCATCGGCAACAAGATCGACGTCGTTGCAATCGATGCGACCGGCGCCGTCAGCCTGGTGTCGTCGATCGACCTGACCGCGCTTGACGGTTATGGCGGGGCCAACTCGGTCGCGATCAAGAACGGAATTCTGGCGGTGGCCTATGCCAGCGATCTGCCCGGCACCGACGGTTCCGTCGCCTTGTTCGATGCCAACGGCACGCTCATCAAGACCGTCACGGTGGGGACTGGTCCCGACCAGGCGGTGTTTACCGCCGATGGTTCGAAGCTGCTGGTCGCCAACGAAGGTGAGCCGGTTTCGATCACGCTGCCCGGCGGCGGCTCGCAACTGATCAATCCCGAGGGCAGCGTATCCATCATCGATCTGTCCGGCGGCGCGGCCAACGCTGCGGTTTCCACGACGATCGCGTTCGATCTGCTCGACGGCTACGAGGCGGTGCTGAAGCAGGCCGGCGTTGCGCTGCTGACCGGCCAGACCGCATCGGCCGATATCGAGCCGGAATACATCTCGGTGTCGCCGGACGGCACGCGCGCTTACGTCACGCTGCAGGAGGTCAACGCGGTCGCCGTGATCGATCTGACCGATCCGGCCGCGACCAAGCCGCTCGCAATCCTGCCGCTCGGCGGCGTCGATCGCAACCTGGCCGGCAACGCGTTCGATGCAAGCGACCGGGATGGTCCGTCGAACGGTCAGGCCATCGATATTCGCAGCGCTGACGTCATCAGCCTGCTGCAGCCGGATGCCATCGCCACCTTCAATGTCGGGAGCGACACCTACTTCGTTACCGCCAACGAGGGCGATGCCCGCGTGGAACTCGATGACGAGGCCACGCTGGCGGAACAGAGCGGCGGCGTGTTCACCATCGACCTCGACGATACCGCCTATCCCGATGAAGCCGCGATGCGGGCAAACGCCGAACTCGGCCGCCTGCGAATCCGGAAAGACCTCGGCGACACCGATGGCGACGGCGACATCGACCAGATCTATGCCTATGGCGGCCGCAGCCTGTCGATCTTCAAGCAGAATGCCGACGGCACGATCACCAAGGTGCGCGACACCGGCGGCGAGTTCGAAGCGATCATTGCGCGGGATTTTGCGACGCGGTTCAACATCGACACCTCCGAAGGCGGAGGCTTCGATACCCGGTCCGACAACAAGGGGCCCGAGCCGGAGGGCGTCGATATCGGCGTCATCGACGGACGGACCTATGCGTTCGTCAGCCTGGAGCGCGCCGGCGGCGTGATGATCTACGACATCACCGATCCCGCCAACGCCTCGTTTGTGGGGTACAATCCGCCGCTGGCGGGCGAGGGCAACGCGCCCGAGCTCACCAAATTCATCAGCGCGGCGGATTCCCCGACCGGAACAGCCCTCGTGCTGACCGCCAATGAGGGTAATTCGGCTGCGGGCTTTGCCGGCTCGGGTCTGACCGTCTATGCGGCCTTGCCGCAGGGTTACACCCAGGAGGTCCGTGTCGCGCCGTCGTCCACCAGCGTCACGCACGCGGAAGGCGACGCCGGCACCACCGCGTTCACGTTCACGATCGAGCGCACCAACGGCACCATCGGTTCGGTCGATGTGACGCTGCAACTGGCGGCGGGCGCCAGCAATGGTGCCAATGCGCCGGATTTCGCGGGCATCCCGAGCCTGCCGAGCAGCGTTACGGTCACCATTCCGGCCGGCCAGACGTCGGCGACCGTGACCATCAACGTCGCCGGCGATGCGACGTTTGAAGCCAACGAAAATTTCACGGCCACCATCACCAGTGCCACGACCACGCAGCAGGGCGTCACGGCCGCGGTGAGCGCCACCCAGGCGGTTGCGACCGGCACGATCCAGAACGACGACATGATGCATATCTACGACGTTCAGGGCGCCGGACATCGCTCGGAGTACGTCGGCCAGTGAAGGAGGCGACCCAGACCACGCCAAGCGAACGGCCATCGATCATCATCGTCGAGGTCCTCGGTTACGGCGGAGGAACTGACGGCGAACGGTCGCGGCCCGAGGAGGAGGAACGGCAACGGCCTACCGGTTCGCAAACCTACCTTCCGAACAGTGTGGTTCAACTCGTCGGAAACGGCCCGCTTACAGATGCGCAGAAGCGGGCGCTGACGGAGGAGGAGAAACGCAACGCCTCTTCAGAGTAAAGCGTGAAGGCAACAATATCGGCCAGTGCGGCGAAAGCTGGAGCCGCGGTCACGCCGTCGCCCGCGGTGCGCTTTCGGCGTTTTTCTTGGCAGCGTCGACGGCGACCATCTCCGCCATGATGGTCCAGAACATGAGATGTGCTTTGCGCCGACGCGCTCGGGCAAGGCGTGAGATGAAGGTGTTCGCGACGTACTCGCGTTTCCTCCTGACCTGAACGCGCCAGCTCCCCGACTTCAGCTTCGTAAAGGTCGGCATTGCGTGTGCACCCCATTCCGATTTCGTGTGCGCTACGTGTGCACCGGGAGATCAAATGCGGTACAAACGTGTGCAATTCTGGCTGGTTTGGAGTGCACATGTGTGCACTTGTTCCTGCTCTAGTCCGTTGATGGGATAGGATAAGTAGTTGGAGTATAAAGATTATCGCTTTTCCGTCGCTCCCATGATGGATTGGACGGACCGGCACTGCCGCGTCTTCCACCGTCTGATGACGCGGCGGGGCCGGCTCTATACGGAGATGCTGACGACCGGGGCCATCATCCATGGCGACCGCACGCGGCTGCTGGGCTTCGACCCGAGCGAGCATCCGGTCGCACTTCAACTCGGCGGTTCTGATGCGCACGATCTCGCCACCGCGGCTAAGATCGGCGAGGATTTCGGCTACGACGAAATCAATCTCAATGTCGGCTGTCCGTCCGACCGGGTGAAGGACGGCCGCTTCGGCGCCTGCCTGATGGCGGAGCCGGCGCTGGTCGCCGATGGGGTTGCGGCGATGAAGCGCGCGGTCAGGATTCCCGTCACCGTCAAGTGCCGCATCGGCATCGACGACCAGGATCCGGAGGTGGCGCTCGATGTGCTGGCTCGCGCCGTGATCGCCGCCGGCGCGGACGCGCTGATCGTGCATGCGCGCAAGGCCTGGCTCAACGGATTGTCGCCGAAGGAAAATCGCGACATCCCGCCGCTCGACTACGGCAGGGTCTATCGGCTGAAAGCCGCGCTGCCAGGCGTTCCCGTCATCATCAATGGCGGCATCGGCAGCCTTGCAGAGGCCAAGCGTCACCTCGACCATGTCGACGGCGTCATGCTCGGGCGGGCCGCTTATCACGAGCCGTGGCGATTGCTCGACGTCGATCAGCAAATATTCGGCGAGCCCGCGCCGCACGCCACCATCAAGGACGTGTTCACCGCGATGCTTCCCTACATCGAGGACCAGCTTGCGCAAGGCACGCGGCTGCACTCGATGACACGGCATTTCGTCGGCGCGTTCCACGGCGTGCCCGGCGCACGCGCCTTCCGCCGCCATCTCGCCGAAAACGGCGTCAGGCCGGGAGCCGGCGTCAGCGTGCTGAAGGATGCGATCGCGCTGGTCGAAGCCCGCGCGGCGTCGCTGGTTGCGGCGTAAGAGCGCTAGTTCGCCGCGGCGCGGCGCTTGTTGCGGCCTGCGACATCGGGATAGCCGTTAAGCTTCAGCTTGTCGGCCTGAACGCCCCAGCTTTCCAGCCGGTCCAGAAAGCTCATGCCGAGCAGATTGGTCTTCATCTGGCCGCGCGGCACCACCAGTGCCGGCACCGATTTCTCGACCAGCGCCCCGACCGCGAGGCGGTCGAGCGTCAGCCGGGCCGCCTTGGTGTGGCCGCCGACGGTTTCGAGATCGACATTGTATTCGAGCATCTCGATCGGCAGTCCGATCGCCTTCGCGGTCTCCCAGGTCAGCACGACCGAGGTTGCGCCGGTGTCGATCACCATCGGCGCCTTGACGCCGTTGATCCTGGCGTGCAGCGCGAACTCGCCGGCCCTTCCGCGCGCGACCTGCACGGCGGGCGCCGGCTCCGGGCTGCGGTGCCGCAGCATCTTCGAGACCTGCTCGCTGGCGCGCGCGATCTGTTCGGGGATATGATCGCGATCGCCATAGGCGACGACGGCGCCGGCGGTCCCCGCCAGCATCGCGAGCACGAGCAGGGCGCGGATCACAGCGCGCCTCCGTTGCTGGTTCGCCTCGTCAGCGCTGTCGGGGTTGCGCCATCGGCTCGAAGCCGGCTTCCGCCATGCGCTCCGCCAGGCCTTCCATCACTGCCATTCGCTCCGCGCTGTCCATCTGATGCCAGCGCGCGATCTCCGGCAAGGTTCGACCGCAGCCGAAGCAGAGTTTGGTTCTGGGATCCATCATGCAGACTGCGATACACGGCGTTTCTTTGCTCATTGAAGGATAGTGAAATGGTTTCGGTCGCTTGCGCAAGCGCTCCAGTTACAGTCCGGTTCCGGCACTCATGATCGGTTTATGGCGCGCCCGCCGCTTGTCGTCCTCGGATGCGGTCATTGCGGTTTCCGGCTGCAGCGGCGGGGACTCCTCGGCGAATGGCGCCAGCGCCGACATCACGCGTTCCGGCGGAAAGGTGACGATGACCTCGGTGCCGATGCGCAGCCTGGATTTCAGCGTGAAGGTTCCGCCGTGCATGTCGATCAGGCTCTTGGCGATCGGCAGGCCGAGCCCCGCACCCTGTTCGGCCGACTTGATCGAGTTCGAGCCCTGGCCGAACGAAGCCAGCACGATCGGGATTTCATCCTCGGCGATGCCGGAGCCGGTGTCCTTGACGCTGAGATATTGCCCGCCCGATGCAGTCCAGCCGACCTTGAGCCAGATATCGCCGCCCTGCGGGGTGAACTTGATCGAGTTGGATAATAGATTCAGCACGATCTGGCGCGTGGCGCGCTCGTCGCCCCAGATCCGCGGCATGCCCTGTTCGAACACCTCGTGAATCGTGATGCCGCGGCTGGTCGCGCGCAGCTTCAAAAGGTGATGGCAGTCGGCCACGACATGCACCAGTGAGACCGCTTCCTCGTTGAGTTCGTAGCGGCCGGCCTCGATCCGCGACAGATCGAGAATCTCGTTGATCAGGTTGAGCAGATGGACGCCGGAATTGTGGATGTCGGCGGAGTATTCCTTGTAGACCGGCACCGTATGGGGCCCGAAGATTTCGCTCTTCATCACTTCGGAAAATCCGAGGATCGCATTCAGCGGCGTGCGCAGTTCGTGGCTCATCTGCGCCAGGAAGCGCGATTTGGCGACGTTGGCGGATTCCGCGCGATGCCGCGCCTCGTCCGAAATCGCCTTGGCCTGTTCGAGCTCGCCGATCAGCGCGTCCTTTTCGGCTCGCGCTTCCAGCGTCGCCAGCGTCGTCGAGTGCAGGCGATGGGCTAGCAGCGCAAAATAGCCTTCGGCCGCGATCGCGAGCAGAGCGAGCGCGTAATGGTCGAACGTGCCGCCCAGCGCGAAATTGAGCGCGATGGCCGCCGTGACCGGTGCGGTCGCCGCCAGCGCTGCGATCGGCAGGCTTGCCGCCAGCATGCTCGATACCGCGATCACCAGCAGCATCAGGAACATCATCATCGTGTTGGAGGCGACATGGAGTCCTGCGGGATGCAGCAGGATCGCGGTCCAGCACAGGCCGTAGAGCAGGTCGAGCAGCACGAACCGCGTCCGCCATTTGCGCGTGGCGGCGAGCGAGGGCTTGTCGCCGAGGAATTTTTTGCAGTTGTGGATGATGGCGGCATGGATGCAGAGCATGCCGATGGTCCAGGCCGCCGCCGGCACCACCTGTGTCCACAGGCCGAACAGGATTCCGGTCCCACCCACCAGCAGCATGACGACAATGGATGCCGACATGCGGGTCTGGGCATATTGCCGGAGCAATTCGGTGTCGAAGGCCGGGCGCGTCCCGCTGGTCGATGTCAAACGGTCCCGCGCCTCGCGCACCCGCTGCGCCGCTACGCGCCGGGTGTTGACCGGCGATGGGCTTGGCGGTTCGGCCGGAAGCTCGACGACTTCGGGCTTTTCTGCGGGGTTACTCATCACACAACACAAATCCTGCCCGCGAACGGTGCGGGCTTTTTCGCATTGTCTATCTGTGGGCCCAAATCATTAATCGATGCCTTAAGAAGCTAAAAATTCTCGTTAACGGGAAGTTAAATTAACCTGTGCCAGCAGCCTGAACCCCGCTTCTGTCTGGTGAAGAAGCAGGGTTCGCCGCGTGGCCTTTAACTTCTTTTCTTAACTTACCGCTCCAGCCGCGCCAGCAGGCTCGACGTGTCCCAGCGCTTGCCGCCCATCTTCTCGACCTCGGCGTAGAACTGGTCGACCAGGGCGGTGACCGGGAGGTTGGCGCCGTTGCGGCGGGCCTCCGCGATGCAGATCGAGAGGTCCTTGCGCATCCACTCGACGGCAAAGCCGAAGTCGAACTTGCCGTCGTTCATGGTCTTGTAGCGGTTCTCCATCTGCCA
>PNLC01000028.1 GCA_013822885.1 Bradyrhizobium sp. | reverse complement strand
CTCGCCGGCGACAATGCCACCGACGCGCGCATCACCGAGATCCGCAAGGTCTACGGTCTCGACCGGCCGTTCCTGGTGCAGTACGGCGCCTGGCTCGCCAACGTCGTGCAGGGCGACCTCTCGCAATCGCTGCTGACCGGCGAAAAGGTCGCGACTTCGATCGCCCGCGCCTTTCCCAATACTTTGTTGATTGTCGCCATCGCTTTGGTGCTGGCGCTGGTCACCGGCATTCCCATGGGCGTGATCGCGGCGATCAAGCCCGATGGCTGGGTCGACAAGACGGTCAGCCTGGTCGCGTCGCTCGGCGTCGCCATTCCCGGCTTCTGGCTGGCGATGATCCTGGTCGCGGAAATCTCGCTGGAACTGAACTGGCTGCCGGCGACCGGCGCCAAATCCTTCAGTGCCTCGCCCTGGGAGGCGATCCGGCACGCGCTGCTGCCTGGCATCGCCATCGCCGCCTACGGCATGGCCGAGGTGGCGCGGCAGTTGCGCGGGTCGCTGCTGGAAGTGCTGTCGTCGCAATATGTGCGCACTCTACATGCCAAGGGGCTGTCGATGACGCGCATCCTCTGGCAGCACGGCCTGAAGAACGTCAGCGTCAACCTGTTCACCATCATCAGTCTCCTCGTCAACCGCATGCTGGCGGCCACCGTGGTGATCGAGGCGGTATTTGCCATTCCCGGAATGGGCAGCCTGATCGTGCGCGGCGCGCTGCAGCGCGATTTCCCGATCGTGCAGGGCGTGGTGTTCGCCATGGTGATCGTGGTCATCGCGGTCAACCTGATCACCGATCTTTTGTGCGCCGCCGTCGATCCGAGGATCGAGCAATGACGGAGCTTTTGCTCGCCCCGCCGAAGTCGCGCGCCGAGCCGGGCCGGCTGCGGCGCCTGTTCCGCTGGCTGGCCGGCGACCTGCGCGCGGCGCTGGCTATTCTGGTCCTGCTGGTGCTCGTGATCGTGGCGATTGGCGCACCCTGGATCGCGCCCTATGCGCCGACCGCGCAGGACGCCAACAACATGCTGGCGCCGCCCGGGCCGGGCCATCTGCTCGGCACCGACGATCTCGGCCGCGACATCTTCAGCCGGCTGATCTACGGCGCGCCGGCCACCGTCTATGCCAGCCTGCTGGCGGTCGGTGTCGCGATCCTGATCGGCCTGCCGGTCGGGCTCGCCGCCGGTTTCTTCGGCGGCTGGACCGACGACATCATCAGCCGCGTCATTGACACATTTCTGTCGTTTCCGGCCATCGTGCTGGCGATCGCGGTCACCGGCGCACTTGGCATCGGGCTCACCAACGGCATGATCGCGGTCGGCATCGTGATGTTTCCGGCGCTGGCCCGGATCGTCCGCGCCCGCACGCTGATCGTGCGCCAGGAACTCTATGTCGATGCCTCCAGGTGTTTTGGTGCGCCGGCCTGGCACATCCTGTGGAAGCACGTGCTGCCGAACGCGCTGCAGCCGGTCATCGTGCAGGTGACCCTGCTGCTTGCGGCGGCGCTGCTCGCGGAAGCCAGCCTCAGCTTCCTCGGCCTCGGTATCCAGCCACCGAATCCGAGTTGGGGCGCCATGCTGGCCCGGGCCTACCAGTATATGGAGATCGCGCCGGAGCAGATGTACGCGCCGGGGCTTGCCATTCTGGTGGTGTCGTTGGCATTCAATGCGCTTGGCGAATCCCTGCGCATCGTGCTCGATCCCACCATGAGAGACCGTTAAACGGGTAGTGCAATGTCCTTCCAGAAGCTGCTGATCGCCAACCGCGGCGAGATCGCCATTCGCATCGCGCGCGCCGCCGGCGACGTCGGACTCGCCACCGTCGCGATCTACTCCGCCGACGATGCGCAGTCGATGCATGCCCGTGCCGCCGACGCCGCTTACGAGATCCCGGGGCGCGGCGCGCGTGCCTATCTCGATATCGAGGCCGTGATCGCGGCGGCCAAGGCGACCGAATGCGACGCGGTGCACCCGGGCTATGGCTTCCTCAGCGAGAACTCCACGCTGGCCCGGCGCTGTGTCGAGGAGGGCATCGTCTTCGTCGGGCCGTCCGCGGAGGCGCTCGACCTGTTCGGCGACAAGGCCCAGGCCAAGGCGCTCGCAAAGCAATGCGGCGTGCCCATCATCGACGGCACCAGCGGGCCGACCAGCCTGGAGGAGGCAAAGGCCTTTTTCGATTCGCTCGGCTCCGGCGGGGCGGTGATGATCAAGGCCATCGCCGGCGGCGGCGGGCGCGGCATGCGGATCGTCGATGACGCCGCCAAACTCGAGGAGGCCTATGCGCGCTGCCAGTCCGAGGCCATGGCCGCCTTCGGCAGCGATGGCGTCTATGTCGAGCGCCTGATCCGCAATGCCCGCCACATCGAAGTACAGATCATCTGCGACCATCACGGCGCCATCAGCCATCTCTGGGAGCGCGAATGCACGATCCAGCGCCGCAACCAGAAGCTCATCGAGGTCGCGCCGAGCCCGTCGCTGAGCGACGCTTTGCGCATGCGCATCATCGAGGCGGCCAAGGAACTGGCGGCGACCGCGAATTACGACAATCTCGGCACGTTCGAATTCCTGGTCGATAACGAGCGGATAAACGACAAGGCGAGCGATCAGGCGTTTGCCTTCATCGAGGCCAATCCGCGGCTTCAGGTCGAGCATACCGTCACCGAGGAGGTGCTGGGCCTCGATCTGGTGCAGTCGCAGCTCGCAGTCGCGGCCGGCGCCACGCTGGGTTCGCTCGGCCTTGCGCAGGGCTATATCCCGAAGCCGCGCGGCTTTGCGATGCAGCTCCGCGTCAACATGGAGGTGATGGACGAGAGCGGCGGCACCCGGCCGACCGGCGGAACGCTGGCGCCGTTCGATCTGCCGTCCGGGCCCGGCGTCCGCGTCGATACGTTCGGATATTCGGGCTATCGCACCAGCGCCGCGTTCGACTCGCTGCTCGCCAAGGTGATCGTTCACGCGGCCGGTGGCGACTGGACCGACGTCGTGCACAAGGCATCGCGTACCTTGCGCGAATTTCGCATCGGCGGCGTCGCCACCAACATTCCTTTCCTCGCGGCGATCCTGGCGCATCCGGATTTCGTCGAGAACCGGCTCAGCACCGGCTTCATCGATACCCACGTTGCAGCCCTGGTCGGCGAGGCCCAACTGGCGGCCGAGATGGCGCTGATCGAATCCAGCATGGCCGCCGACGACGATGCGCCCGCAGCCGATACGGCAACGGCCGAGGCACCGGTTGCCGGTCCGGCCGGTTCGATGCCGGTTCCGGCGCCGCTGCAGGGCACCATCGTCGCGGTCGATGTCAGGGAAGGGGATCTCGTCCGTCCCGGCCAACAGATCGCCGTGCTCGAATCCATGAAGATGGAGCATCTGGTGACGGCGCCGCATGGCGGCAGGGTGACCAAGGTCGCGGCTGAGCCCGGCGTCACGCTGATGCAGGACGAGGCGATCCTCTATCTCGAACCGGCCGAGATCGAAGCCCATGACGAGGCCGAGGAAGAGCAATTTGATCTCGACCACATCCGTCCTGATCTCGCCGAACTGATAGAACGCCACGCGATCACGCTGGATGAGAACCGTCCGGCCTCGGTCGAGCGGCGGCGCAAGACCAACCAGCGTACCGCGCGCGAGAATATCGCGCACCTCGTCGATGAAGGTTCGTTCGTCGAGTATGGCTCGCTGGCGATCGCCGCGCAGCGGCGGCGGCGCAAGGTCGACGACCTTATCCGCAACACCCCGGCCGACGGCCTGATCTCCGGCGTTGCCACCGTGAATGCCAAAAAATTCGGCGCGGATGCCGCCCGCTGCATGGTGATTTCCTACGACTACACCGTGCTGGCCGGCACCCAGGGCCACATGAACCACAAGAAGATCGACCGCATGCTCAGCCTGACCGAGCAGTGGCGGCTGCCGCTGGTGTTCTACGCGGAGGGTGGCGGCGGCCGTCCCGGCGACACCGACCGGCTCGGCATGACCGGCCTCGATGGGCCGTCCTTCGTGCAGTTTGCAAAGCTCTCCGGCTTGGTGCCGGTCGTCGGCGTCGTGTCCGGCTATTGCTTCGCCGGCAACGCTGCGATGCTCGGCTGCTGCGATGTCATCATCGCCACGAGGAACGCCTCGATCGGCATGGGTGGACCGGCGATGATCGAGGGCGGCGGCCTCGGCGTCTATCACCCGGCCGAAGTCGGTCCGGTGTCGTTCCAGTCGCCGAACGGCGTGATCGACATCCTGGTCGAGGACGAGGCGGAGGCGACGGCGGCGGCGCAGAAGTATCTTTCGTACTTCCAGGGCGCTGTCGCCGACTGGAAGGCGCCGGACCAGCGCCTGCTGCGGCGGGCCATCCCGGAAAACCGCCTGCGCGTCTACGATATCCGGAGCGTGATCAATCTGCTCGCCGACGAGGGATCGGTGCTGGAAATCCGCCGGGATTTCGGCGTCGGCATGATCACGGCGTTCATCCGCATCGAGGGCAAGCCGTTCGGCCTGATCGCCAACAATCCAAAACACCTCGGCGGTGCGATCGACGCGCCGGCCGGCGACAAGGCCGCGCGCTTCCTGCAGCTCTGCGACGCCTTCGACATTCCGATCCTGTCGCTGTGCGATACGCCGGGCTTCATGGTCGGTCCCGAAGCGGAAAAGACCGCAATCGTCCGCCACGTCGCGCGCATGTTCGTCACCGGCGCCAGCCTCACCGTGCCGCTGTTCGGCATCGTCTTGCGCAAGGGCTATGGCCTTGGCGCGCAAGCCATGATCGGCGGCGGCTTCCACGCCTCATTCTTCACGGTGGCATGGCCGACCGGCGAGTTCGGCGGCATGGGTCTGGAAGGCTATGTCCGGCTCGGCTTCCGCAAGGAGATGGAAGCGATCGAGGACCCGGTCGAGCGCGAGAACTACTACAAGGCCAAGGTCGCCGAGCTCTACGCCAACGGCAAGGCGGTCTCGATCGCATCGGTGCTGGAGATCGACGAGGTGATCGACCCCGCCGCCACCCGGCACTGGATCATGTCCGGCCTGCGCTCGGTGCCAAAACCGGAAACGCGAACGACGAGAAAGCGGCCTTGCGTTGATGCGTGGTGAGTGCGGCTTCGTCATTCCGGGGCGTGCGCAGCACGAACTCGGAATCCATTTCACCGCGTGTTCTGCGGCCAGATGGATTCCGGGTTCGATGCTTTCGCATGGCCCCGGAATGACGGGAAAAGACTGCCTGACGGGCAAATCACCCAAACTCTGTCCATCCCTCCGCACAAAAATATTCCGCTCGCGTCGTCGGGCAAATCAGCGGCACAATTCCGCCCGTCTCACCCGACGAGAGGGGCGCTCGCGATCGTCACGAACGCGCGGTGAGATGCGGTGGACGCGAGGGCCATAACTGACGAGTGTGGCTCAAGCGTACGGCGAAGTCGTGTGGTCCTGACGCCGCGGTGCTGGCGTCAAGTCGCGCAAAGGCTCGCGCCTTGCGCGGCGACGGTGGCAAAAGAGCCGTTCGCCGGGGAGATCACGTTATAAGCCGCAAAGCCACTGCGCAGGGAAGGCCGGGATGCTCCCGCTGAACCTGTATGCTCGTGTGCGCGTTCCTTGTGCGCAACTGCACACGAGACCGCGGGTGCAGCGCGCACCCGGTCTTCCCTGTGCCCTCTATCTCGAGGGGGCCAACGAAGATGCAAAGCTCGGGCAAAACATGTCGCGAGATTGCGGACGCACATTTACTTGTCGTCCCCGCGAAGGCGACGCGAAGGCGGGGACCCAGTATTCCAGAGACGTTCATGATTGAGCCGATAAGCTGCGGCGTACTGGATCCACGCCTGCGCTGGGGCGATGGTCATCGGGCGGGCAAAGTCCGCGACCCAATGCTACCCCAGCCTCAACTCGTCATACCCCTTCGCCGCCACCTCGTCGCATCTGGCGCGATAGTCCGGGGCGCTGCCACTGTAACGGGCGACGATGCGGGTCTGCTTGCCTTCGACGTTGGAGTTGATGCCGGTCATCCAGGAATCGACCTCGTTGGACAGCATTCCTTCGCCAAGCGCCTTGACGTGGTCCGTCCACGATTTCACGCCCTGTGTTGTCGCCTCGAGCCGCGTCAATCGGTTCTTCGTCGCGAAGGCGATCAGCCCGGTGACCCAGTCGACGCTGTATTCGATGCTGCGCGGAATGTTGCCGAGTGCGGTGTGTGGCCCCATCAGCATCAGCATGTTCGGAAATTCATGGATCATGATGCCGAGATAGGTCTCGGGACCTTGTTTCCACTTGTCCTTCAGCCGCGTGCCGCCGGCGCCGCGGAAGTCGATCTTGTCGAAGCTGCCGGTGATGGCGTCGAAGCCGGTCGCGTAGATGATGATGTCGAACTCATATTCCTTGTCGCTGGTCTTGATCCCCTTGGGCGTAATGCGCTCGATCGGCGTCTCCTTGATGTCGACCAGTTCGACATTGTCCTGATTGTAGACCTCGTAATAGAACGTCTCGAGCGGCAACCGACGCGTTCCGAAGCCGTGGTTCTTCGGGATCAGCTTTTCGGCTGTGGCCTGGTTCTTGACCCGTTCGCGGATCTTGCGCGCGACGAAATCGGAAATCGTCGCGTTTGCCTTGCGGTCGATCAGGATGTCCTTGAAATTGCCGATCCAGATACCGAAGCCGCGTTCGCCGTAGAGCCTTTCGTAATTCGCCTCGCGTTCCTCGTCGGAGACCTCGAACGCGCCGCGCGGGTCGGTCGTATGAATGAAGCATGCGAAGGTCTCGCGGCAGCGCGCGAACATCTCGGGATAGCCAGACTTGATCTTCGCCTGCGTCTCCGCGTCGATCTTGCCGTTGTGCAGCGGCGCGGCCCAGTTGGGCGTGCGCTGAAACACCGTGAGATGGCCGACCTGGCCGGCGATGGTCTGGATCGTCTGGATGCCGGTCGCGCCGGTCCCGATGACGGCCACGCGCTTGCCGGCGAAATCGACCGGCTCCTTCGGCCATCGCGCGGTGTGAAACGACGCGCCCTTGAAATCATCGCGTCCTTCGATCCTCGGCAGCGTCGGTGTCGACAAGGGTCCGATCGCGGTGATCAGGAAACGCGAGTTGAACCGGCTGCCGTCCTCCAGCGTGGTGGTCCAACTTCGTGTGTCCTCGTCGTAGACGGCTGCCGTTACCCGGCTGCGAAACTGGATGTCGCGTCGCAGGTCGAACTTGTCGGCGACGTAGTTGATATAGCGCAGCGTTTCCGGCTGGCCGGCGAAATGCTCGGACCATTCCCATTCCTGCAGCAACTCCTTCGAAAACGAGTAGCCATAGGAATAGCTTTCGGAATCGAAGCGCGCGCCGGGATAGCGGTTCCAGTACCAGGTGCCGCCGACATCGGTCCCGGCCTCGAACACCCGCGCGCGCAGGCCCTGTTCGCGCAGCCGGTAAAGCTGGTACAGGCCCGACAAGCCCGCGCCGATGATGATGGCGTCAAAATCCGGAATGGTCGTTTCTCCCGATCCTGTGGTTTGTCCCAAAACTATCCGTTCTCACGCCGGGGGACAAACCCCGCAAGGACGCGTGGCAGGGTTGCAGGTTTGCCGCCGGCCAATCCCGGCCGGCTTTACTCGCGACCGCATATGCCCCTATCGTCGGGATCGAGATCGCTTAAAAAAGCAGCGACGGAACGAGGGGAGGGAAGCGATGGCCCAGGCGGCACAACGCAGGCTGACGTCGATCGACGTCAGCGATCCTCACCTTTACCAGGACGACAGCTGGCGGCCGCTGTTCGAGCAATTGCGCCGCGACGATCCCGTGCACTATTGCGAGGCCTCGCCGTTCGGGCCGTACTGGTCGGTGACGCGCTACGACGACATCTTCGCGGTCGAACTCGACCACGCGACCTATTCGTCGAGTTCCGAACTCGGCGGTATTCAGGTGGCCGACCAGCCGAAGGGGCAGGAGCGAACCAGCTTCATCCGCATGGATCCGCCCGGGCATACCGCGCAGCGTCGAACCGTCGCACCGATCGTGGCGCCGTCAAACCTCGCCAATTTCGAGCCGCTGATCCGCAAGCGGACCTCCGAGGTGCTCGATGCGCTGCCGCGCAATGAGACCTTCGACTGGGCGGAAAGGATATCGACCGATCTCACCAACATGATGCTGGCGACTCTGTTCGATTTTCCGTGGGAAGACCGGGTGAAGCTGAGCTGGTGGTCCGACGTCGCGATCGCCAATGTCGATTCGCCGGACGCGGTGGTGCATTCGGAGGACGAGCGCTACGACGAGATGCTGAAGATGGGCGAGTACTTCCGCAGATTATGGGATGCGCGCGCCGATGCGCCGCCGACCTTCGACCTGGTCTCGATGCTGGCGCACTCGGAAGCGACGCGAAATCTGCAAACGCGCGAGTTCATCGGCACGATCGGGCTCTTGATCGTCGGCGGCAATGACACCACCCGCAACTCCATGAGCGGCGGGCTGATGGCGCTGGTCGAAAACCCCGAGCAGTTCGAACTGGTGCGGGCGCGGCGGGAGCTGATTCCGAACCTCGTTTCGGAGATCATTCGCTACCAGACGCCGGTGCTGCACATGCGCCGCACCGCACGCCACGACACCGAGCTCGCCAGCCGCCGGATCGCCAAGGGCGACAAGGTGGTGATGTGGTACATCTCCGGCAACCGCGACGAGGCCAAGATCGATCGCGCCGATGAATTCATCATCGACCGCAAGAAGCCGCGCCAGCATCTCGCCTTCGGCGCCGGCATCCACCGCTGCGTCGGCGACCGCCTCGCCGAACAGCAGATACGAATCCTCTGGGAGGAAGTATTGAACCGCAACCTTCGTTTTGAGATCGTCAGCCCGCCGCAACGGCTCTATTCGAATTTTATCCGCGGCATCCGTACCCTGCCGGTGAGGATTGTCAGCTAGCTCGTCATTCCGGGACGATGCGAAGCATCGAACCCGGAATCTCGAGGTTCCGGGTTCATCGCTACGCGATGCCCCGGAACGACATGAGAGAGATTTAAGGACCAAGAATGAACAAGCACGATCCCGTTGACGTCCTCATCATCGGCGCCGGTGCATCCGGGGCCGCGGTGGCCTGGAGCCTCGCTGACACCAAGATGCACATCCTCTGCCTGGACCAGGGCGGCTGGATGAATCCGTCGGAATATCCCAGCACCGGGCGCGATTGGGAGGCGAAGTTCTATGGCGACTGGTCGACCAGCCCGAACATTCGCGGCCGGCCCGAGGACTATCCGATCAACGACGACAACTCGCCGATCAAGGTCGTGAACTTCAACGCTGTCGGCGGCTCGACGGTAATGTACACCGCGCACTGGCCGCGGCTGCATCCATCCGACTTCAAGGTGAAGACGCTGGACGGTGTCGCGGACGACTGGCCGATCGATTACGACGCGCTCACGCCGTTCTTCGAGGAGAACGACCGGATCATGGGTGTATCGGGCCTGTCGGGCGATCCGCTGTCGCCACTGACCCACCCGCCGATGCCGCCGCAACCGCTCGGACTCTCGGGCCCCCTGATCGGCAATGCCATGAACAAGCTCGGCTGGCACTGGTGGCCGTCGGACACGACAGTGGCAACGATGGACTACGAGGGCAGGGCGCGCTGCATCAATCTCGGCCATTGCACGCCGGCCTGCGCGCAGGGCGCCAAAGCCTCGACCGACATCACCTATTGGCCGCACGCGATCCGCGCCGGCGTCGAACTCAAGACCCATTGCCGGGTGCGCGAGATCCTGACCAACGAGCACGGCATGGCCTCGGGGGTCGTCTACTACGACAAGGACGGCGTCGAGCAGTTCCAGCCGGCCGAGGTCGTCATCATCGCCTGCAACGGCGTTGGCACACCGCGGCTGCTGTTGAACTCGGTCTCCGGCCGCTTTCCGAACGGGCTTGCCAATTCGTCCGGTTTGGTCGGCAAGAACCTGATGTTCCACCCCTATGCGCAGATCTACGGATTCGTGAAGGAGCCCACTGACGCGAACCGCGCGCCGCCGACCTGCCTATGGAGCAAGGAGTTCTACGACACGGATCTTTCGCGCGGCTTCGTCCGCGGCTACGGCATCCAGTTCGGCCGCGGCGCCGGGCCGGTGTTCGAGGCGGTTGCCAGCGAGCAGAAGGGCATCTTGCCGTGGGGCGCGGATCATCACCGCGTCTTCCGCAAGCTCAACGGCCATCGCCTCGCGGTATCGGCGATCTGCGAGGACCTGCCCGAGGAGCATAACCGCGTCACGCTCGATCCCGTGCTGAAGGACGGCCACGGCATTCCCGCGCCGAAGATCGATTACACGATCAGCGCCAACAGCCGGAAGATGATGGACCATGGATTGGCGCGCGGCCGCGAAATTCTCGAAGCTGCCGGCGCCACCGACATCTGCATCAACGACCCGATCCCGTGGGGCGGCTGGCATCTGCTCGGCACGGCGCGGATGGGGACCGATCCCGCGCGCTCTGTGGTCAACGAATGGGGCCGCTCGCACGACGTGAAGAACCTCTTCATTGTCGACGGCAGCGTGTTCGTGACATCAGGCGGCGTGAATCCGACCTCGACCATTCAGGCGATTGCGCTCTACGTCGCCGACCAGATGAAGCAGCGTCTTGCCAACCTCTTTGATTGAGATCGCCATGTCCGCAGCAAATGAACTGACCCGAGCCCAACGCAATGATCTTCGCACCCTCGCCGCAATGATCGTTCCCGCCAGCGACGAG
Organism: Bradyrhizobium sp.; assembly: GCA_013822885.1. Classification (GTDB taxonomy): domain Bacteria; phylum Pseudomonadota; class Alphaproteobacteria; order Rhizobiales; family Xanthobacteraceae; genus Bradyrhizobium. Next base: position 8,311 of record PNLC01000028.1, on the reverse strand, counting down.
TACAAGGTACCCGGCGCCGACGACCCCGCGATCCAGGCCGACATGCTGGCAACGCTCGGCCGCGACACGGCGCTGGTCGCGCAGGCGCTCGACCATCTCGCGCGGTTGGCCGGCCAACCGCTGGCTGAACTCGATCCGGCCAGGCGCGATGCCGTGGCAACCGAGTTCCGCGCCACGGGCGGCGCCGCCGCGGCGACGCTCGTCCGCGTCGTCCTGCAATGCTACTACCGCGACGACCGCGTGCTGCGCTCGCTCGGGCTCGAACTGCGCGCACCATTCCCGAAGGGTTACACGTTGAACGAGGGAGACTGGGCGCTGCTCGACCCCGTCAGGGTACGGGCGGGGACGCTCCGGCGGGCGCGGTAAGAAACACTTACTGCTGCAGCGCCGCCAGCAATTCGTCCGGCGCTTCGGCCATGATCATATGGCCGGCGCCGGGAACGACGATCGTGCGGGAATTCGGCGTCGCGGCCGCGAGAGTTTTGCCGGCCTTCGCAGGCGTCATCATGTCGCGCTCGCCGAGGATGAATGTCGCAGGCACCTTGACCTGTGCGGCAGCGGCGAGTGCGTTCTGATACGAATTGCAGGCATTGAGATCGTTATAGAGTACGCCAGGCTGCGTTTGCTGCAACACGCGCTGCGCGCCCTGATGCATCCAGAGTCCCGGGGCAAGGCTGCCGCCAAGTTCGGCCTTGAAGCCGAGGCCCCAGATCGAGACCATGTCGATGGCATCAGTACTGTTGGCCTCGGCGGCCTTGAGCAGATCAGGCCCGACCGTCATCGTGGCGGCGGTGCCGATCAGGCTAAGGCCGGAAACCCTGTCGGGATGCCGCGCCGACGTCTCCAGCGCGATCAGCGAGCCCATCGAATGGCCGACCAGCTTGGCCTTCGGCGCGCCGGCCGCGTCGAGCAGGGCGGCAGTCCAGTCGGCCATGTCGGCGATGGTCGGAAGCAGCGCGCCGGCGGAGCGGCCGTGACCCGGCAGGTCCGGCGCCAGCACGGAATAACCGTGATGTGCGAACCAGCGGCTGTGCAGCGCCCAGGTCGAATGATCGAAGCCCGCGCCGTGTAGCATCACCACCGCGGGCAGCGAGGGATCGAACGGGCGGCCACCGGTGGCAACAAACACATCGGCATCATTGACGGACAGCTTCATGATTCAACCCCTCTGCGACGCGCGAAGCGCCTGGCCGAGATCGTCGATGATGTCGGACACGGTTTCGATACCGACCGACAGCCGCACCAATTCCTCGCCGATCCCCGCGGCCTTCAACTGCTCGGCATCCATCTGCTGATGCGTGGTGCTCGCGGGATGAATGACCAGCGTCTTGGCATCGCCTACATTGGCGAGGTGGCTGATCATCCGGAGAGACTCGATGAATTTTTTGCCCGCCGCACGGCCGCCCTTGATGCCGAACGAGACGATCGATCCTGCGCCGCGCGGCAGCAGATGCTTCGCAAGTTGATAGTCGGGATGATTCTCGAGCGCGGGATGCAGCACCCACTCGACCGCCTTGTTTGCGGTGAGCGCCTCGAGCACCGAAAGCGTGTTGCTCATGTGGCGTTCCATGCGGACGCCCAGCGTCTCGACGCCCTGCAGCAGCTGGAAGGCGTTGGTCGGGGACAGGCAGGCGCCGAAGTCGCGAAGGCCCTCGGTACGCGCGCGCATGATGAAGGCGGCCTGGCCGAACTGCTCGTCGAAGACGATGCCGTGATAGCCGGCGTAGGGCTCGGTGAGTTGGGGAAACTTGCCGGAGGCGTGCCAGTCGAACCGGCCGCCGTCGACGATGACGCCGCCGATCGCAATGCCGTGGCCGCCGATCCACTTGGTGGCCGAGTTCATCACGAGGTCGGCGCCGAGCTCGATTGGGCGGCTGAGGAACGGTGTCGCAAAGGTGTTGTCGATCAGCAGCGGGATTCCCGCGTCGTGCGCGATCTGCGAAACGGCCGGGATGTCGAGCACTTCGAGCCCGGGATTGCCGATGGTCTCGCCGATCACCAGCCGCGTGTTCGGCTTGATCGCGGCGCGAAATTCGTCGAGCGCGCGCGGCCTGACGAACGTGGTGGTGATGTCGAAGCGCGGCAGCGTGTGCGCCAGAAGGTTGATGGTGCCGCCATAGAGCGAGGCGGACGCGACGATGTGGTCTCCTGCGTTGAGGATGGTGGCGATCGCCAGATGCAGCGCGGCCATGCCGCTGGCCGTGCAGATCGCGCCGACGCCGGCTTCCAGCGCGGCGAGACGCTCCTCCAGCACGGCGGTCGTGGGATTGGAAATGCGGGTGTAGATGTGTCCGGCGCGTTCCAGATTGAACAGCGCCGCCGCGTGGTCGGAGTCCTGGAAGACGTAGGACGTGGTCTGGTAGATCGGAACCGCGCGGGCGCCGGTGGTGGGATCCGGGCGCTGGCCGGCGTGCAGGCTCAGGGTCTCAAAGGCAGGCGGCTTGGGTGCGGGCATGCGGGGCTCGTCAAGTCGATGGTTGGCTGGGAACGTGTAGTCGCAGGCTCAGACGTGCACGGCGGCGCGGACGCGCCCGGCATTGCCGAACACGCGCAGATAGCGTTCGACCTCGGCGGGGCTGCCGGTGGCCTTCTCGGGATTGTCCGAGAGCTTGACCGCCGGACGCCCATCGACCGACGTCACCTTGCAGACCAGCGAGATCGGATCGAGATCGGCGGAACCGTCCGGCGCGCAGCCGACGAAATCATTGGTGAGGTTGGTGCCCCAGCCGAACGAAATGCGCACGCGGCCGGAGAAGTGCCGGTAGGTCTCCTCGATCGAGCCGACATCCATGCCGTCGGAGAAAACCAGAAGCTTTTCACGGGGATCGCGGCCCTTCTGCTTCCACCACTTGATGATGTCCTCGCCGGCCGTGATCGGCGGCGCGCTATCGGGGCGGAAGCCGGTCCAGTCGGCGACCCAGTCCGGCGCGTCGCGCAGGAACGGCTTGGTGCCGAAGGCGTCGGGCAGGGCGATCAGGAGGTTACCACCATAGGTATGGCGCCATTGATCGAGAATGCGGTAGGGCGCCCAGCGCAATTCCTCGTCGGAATCCGCCAGCGCCGCCGCGACCATCGGCAGCTCATGCGCGTTGGTGCCGATCGCTTCGAGATCATTGTCCATCGCCAGCAGCACGTTGGAGGTGCCGGTGAAGGAGGGGCCGAGGCCTTCCTTCACCGCCTCGACGCACCAGCGTTGCCACAAATGGCCGTGGCGGCGGCGGGTGCCGAAGTCGGAAAGACGCAGACCTTCGAGCTTGCGCAGCCGCTCGACCTTGGACCACAGCTTGGCCTTGGCGCGCGCATAGAGGACATCGAGGACGAAGCGGCCCTGTCCCTTGGTCGCCTGGCGCGAGCGCAGCTCGTTCATGATCGCGAGCGCCGGGATTTCCCACATCGTGGTGTGGGTCCACGGCCCGTGAAAGTGCAACTCGTACTGGCCGTCGACCTTGTGCAATTCGTATTCGGGCAGGCGGAAGCTGGAGAGCCAGTGGATGAAGTCCGGCGAGAACATCTGCGTCTTGCCGTAGAACGTATTACCGGCAAGCCAGATCAGTTCCTTCTTGGTGAAACGGATGGTGCGCGCATGGTCGAGCTGTGCGCGCAGTTCGCCCTCGTCGATGATCTCGCCAAGCCGGACGTGCCGGGTGCGATTGATCACCGAAAAGGTGACGCGCTGATCCGGATAGAGCTCGCGGATCATCTGCAGCATCAGCAGCTTGTAAAAGTCGGTATCGAGCAGGCTGCGCACGATCGGGTCGAGCCGCCAGCCGTGGTTATAGGTCCGGGATGCAATATCGGTTACTGCCATGACGGAACTCTACCGTGCCGGGGGCCGCCCAACCAGTGGGTTTCGGCGGCGGCATGGCAGCTCAGCGCGCTATTCCTGCCGGATCCGGTTAACCACCGCATGGATATCGGTCCAGGCCGGCTTGTCCGGCGCAAACTGCCGCCTGAGATAGGCGGCCAGTTCGGCGATCTGGCTGTCGGTCAGGCTGTCCCGGAAGGCCGGCATATAGCCGAGGTCGGTTGCGGCCGGCTTTGCGATGCCGTGCAGGATCACCTGGATCAGATTGTCCGGCACGCTGCTGTGCAAATTGCTGTTCAACGCCAGCGAAGGACGGCTGCCGAACAGCGGCGCGCCGCCGACCTCGTGGCAGACCGCGCAGGCGCCCTGGTAGAGCCGGGCGCCGACGCTGGAGGCTGCGGACGTCCGCGTGCCGGTCGCGGCTTCGAGCCTGGCGGCAAGCACTTGCTGCGCCGGCTTGTCGATGGCCGTGTCGTTGAACGAGGCGAGGTAGACCGCCATGGCACGGATGTCGGAATTGGGGAGGGCGGCGAGCTCCTTCACCACCGGCGCCATCGGCCCGGCCGCAACGCCATGGAAGCGGGATTCGCCGGTCCGCAAATACGCGTACAGTTCGTCCTCGTTCCACGGGATCGGCGCCCTCGACAGCGAGGTCAGCGCTGGTGCTTCCCAGCCCTCCGCAAATCCGCCGGCGAGATGCGCATTTGCCATTTCCGCACCGAGAGCGTTGCGCGGCGAATGGCAGGCGCTGCAATGGCCAAGTCCTTCGACCAGATACGCGCCGCGATTCCAGATTTCGGATTTGGTTGGATCGGGTTGAAACGCGCTGGGCGTGTGGAACAGCGCGTTCCATCCCGCCATCAGCGGACGCAGATTGAACGGGAATGCCAGCGTGTTACTCGGCGTCTCCGCGCGCACCGCCGGCTGCGCCATCAGGTAAGCGTAGAGCGCCTGCATGTCGGCGTCGGTGGTCTTGGCGAAGTGCGTGTAGGGAAATGCTGGATAGAGATGCCGGCCGTCGCGATGGATACCCTCGCGCATCGCGCGCTCGAAGGCGGGATAGGACCACGCGCCGATGCCGGTATCGACGTCGGGCGTGATGTTGGTCGAATAGATCGTGCCGAACGGCGTCGGTAGCGGCCGGCCGCCGGCGTTGAGAATACCATTCACAGAGGTGTGGCACACGGCGCAGTCGCCGAGCGCGGCGAGTTGCTGGCCGCGGGCGATGGTCGCCTGCGAATAAACCGATGCATCGGGGCGTGCGATCGGCGGGATCGCGCGCCACGGAAGGACGGCGGCGCCGATGCCGACCACAGCCGCGCACAGCGCCGCTGCCGTCGCGTAAGCACCGGTACGTCTGGCGGACGGACTTTGCCAGATGCGCGAGGGGAGCGGGGGCTGGGGCGACGGCGCTGGCAACGCCTCCACTGCCGATTGTTGCTCGCCGTGCAAGCCACGCAGAATACGTTCCGGCGTGAATGGCAATTCGCGAAAGCGAACGCCGGTGGCGTCATAGATCGCGTTCGCAATGGCCGCGGCACTGGGGACGGAAGCGGACTCGCCGACGCCGAGCGGCGGCTGGTCCGGCCGCGGCTGCATCAGGACGTCGATGTCGGGCACCTCGGGGAATTTGATGATGGGGTAGGCGCCCCATTCGCGCGCCGTTACGGAGGTGCGGTCGAACGAGACTTCCTCCATCAGGGCGCGGCTGGTCGACTGGATGACGTTGCCGTGGATCTGGTGGCGGACGCCGTCTGGATTGATCATCAAGCCGGAGTCTTGTCCGGCAATGACGCGCGTCACGCTGACATCGCCGGTGGCCTTGTTGACGGCGACGTCGGCGATCCAGGCCGACCACGCCGCTCCATAGCCCGGAAACTTGCTGTGGACATAGAGCGCATAGGCAAAGCCGCGCCCGCGCACGACATCGCCATCGGCCTGCTTTTCCTCGCGCACCGGCCGCGGCCGCCAGCCGGCGCGTTCAGCAACAGCATTGACGAGATCGATCGCGCGCGGGTCCTTCAGATAGCGCAGGCGATACTCGATCGGATCGACGCCGGCCTCGCTCGCGCATTCGTCGATGAAGGACTCGTGCGCAAAAGTATTTGGCAGCGCCGAGACGCCGCGCAGCCACGAGGCGCGCACGATCGGCGGCATGTCATGCGCGACAACCCGCAGATTGTCGTAGTCGTAGGGCGGGATCGCGGTGCGATCGCCCATCTCGAAAATGGCCGGCGTGTGTGGGATGGCACCGGTGAGCAGCAGCGCCAGCGTCGGCGCGCCGTTCGATGGATAGCGCGTGGCAAAATCGTATCCTGCGACGCTGCCGTCGGCGTTCAATCCGCCATTGACGTCCATCAACTGCGCGGTGCCCTTGGGCTCCCACGCGTGCTCCTGTTCGCGCGTGAGCTGCACGCGGACGGGACGGCCGACCGCGCGGGACAGCAGAACGGCGTCGGCAGAGACGTCATCGGCACAGTTGCGGCCGTAGCAGCCCGCCGCTTCCAGTCGGATCACTTCGATTTCGGCTTCGCGCCGGTGAATCAGTCGCGCCAGTTCGGTGCGCAGATGATGCGGGTTCTGCGTTCCTGACCATACCCTGGTGTTGTCGTCCTGATAATCTGCGACTGCGCAGGACGGGCCGATCGAAGCGTGCATCTGGTAGGGCCAGATGTAAGTCCGCGGCATCGGCTTGGCGGCGCCGGCGATCGCGGCATCGACGTTGCCCTTGTCGATCAGCGTTCGCGGCACAGACGGATTGGCGCGCAACGCGGTCTCGATGTCCTTCAGGTCGGGCAATGTCGGCACCGGCTTCCAGGAAACCTTGAGCTGCGCTGCCGCCTTGATCGCATTTTCTTCGCGCTCGGCGACGACGCCGACGAAGTCGCCGATGCGGACGACCGCGACGAGGCCGGGGATATCTCGCACCGATGTCTCATCGACCGCGATCAGGCTGTTGCCGATGAAATCGCCGACATCGACGCCGGCATAGGGTGGACGGACGACGCGGCCGTGCAGCATGCCGGGCACGCGCATGTCGTGAACATAGACCAGTTCACCGGTCGCCTTCGCCGGCAGATCGACGCGCGGGACGGACTGTCCGACGATGGTGTAGGCATCGGCGGATTTCAGCGGAACATCATCGGCCAGCTCAAGCTGGATGGTTTCGCCCGCGATCAGTTCGCCATAGCTGACGCTGCGATTGTCCTTACCGCGGATCAGGCCGTCCTCAATGGCGAGATCCTCGACGGCATGTTCAAGCCGCTCTGCCGCGCGCGCGACCAGGAACTGCCGCGCCTGCGCCGCCGCTTTGCGCAGCGGCACGGTCGTGATCTGGATGGTCTCGCTCGCGATTGTTGCGCCCTGATTGGGGACGAGCGCGGTGTCGCCCAGCACGATGACGACGCGCGCAAAGGACACATCGAGCTCCTCGGCGACGATCTGCCCGAGCGCGGTGCGGATGCCGGTGCCGAGATCGACATGGCCGTTATAGGCTGTGACCGAACCGTCGGCGGTGATCTTGATAAAAGTCTCGAACTTGACGGCCTCGACCGGTGAGGCGGGACGAACGACAGACAGCGTGCCCTGCAGACTTTCGCGATTCTCGGTCGGTTCAGGTGCGGCCATCACGCCTGCGCCTCGACGACGTGGCCGGCGGCGCGCATCGCCGCGCGCATGATTTCGATATGCGCGCCGCACCGGCACAGATGATGACGCAGCGCTTCCAGTACCTCGGCTTCTGAAGGATGGGGCGAGCGCAGCAACAGCGCTTTCGTGGTGATGATCATGCCGTTGAGGCAATAGCCGCACTGCGCGGCCTGCTCGCGGATGAAGGCGTGCTGCACGGGGTCCGGACGCTCGCGCGAGCCGAGACCTTCGAGCGTCACGATCTCGCGCCCGGCACAGCCTTCGATCGGAATCACGCAGGAGCGCGCCGCGACGCCGTCGATCAGCACGGCGCAGGCGCCGCATTCGCCAAGACCGCAGCCGTATTTCGGTCCGTTCAAAGCGAGATCGTTGCGGAGCACATAGAGCAATGCCGTGTCGGGAGCCGCCTCGACATCGTAAGCGTTGCCGTTGACGGTCAGGCGCATCGTGCTCTGCGTCATGCTCCCTCTGGCCCTCGCTGCGTTGCAAAATTCCGTGCTTTGCGTTTTGGAAAGATACCGTTTGTGTACAAACGTGCAAGCGCGGCGTCCCGCGCTGCAGCGCGTTGCCCGCTTAGTGAACAGAGATGCGAGGCAAATGAGTTATTATGCGGCAGGCGAGGCTTTTGGCTTTCAGGCCTGCTTGACAGCGTTCAAGTCCGCGCGCAACATCGTTCGTGTACGAACAAAATGATCGGGCCGCGAAGATGCGACCTTGATCGATGCCTCCTCGACTGCAGGCTTGTTCATGACTGATGCGACGATCGCCGGTGGCGACAAGATCCGCTGCGATGCCTGTCCGGTGATGTGCTACATCAAGCCGGGCGCGGCAGGCGCATGCGACCGCTACGCCAATCAC
>PNLC01000027.1 GCA_013822885.1 Bradyrhizobium sp. | reverse complement strand
GGCCGCCGTGCTCTTCGGCCTTCCGTTGCTCGACGGCGTGCTGCGCTAAGCCATTACCAGATCGCAATACGCATACCCGTCGCGCTCGACGCGTTCGCCCGGCGTGACCGCGATCCGTCGCGAAAACATCGGCCCTGCCACCACGCAGGTGTGAAACTCGCCGTTCTCGCCGCATGGATCGACGCCGGCGGGCAGATCAGTCAATAGGCTAGCATCGAACTCGCGGCCGGCGAATTCGACTGGAAGCTTCATCATGTCGACGGTCGCAATGTATGCTTGCAGCCCGCTCGCGATCATCGCCCGCGCCAGTTCAGGCGTTGGTCGCTGCCACAGCGGAAACACCGGCGTGATGCCGGTGCCTGCGAGTTTCTGCTCGCGATAGGCGCGGATGTCGGCGAGATACAGGTCGCCGAAGATCATGTGGGTGATGCCGTCGGCAACGGCCCGCGCGACCGCTTCGCCCATTCGCGCCTCGTAGACCCCGTTCGGACAGGGATAGGGGATCGGCACGATCCGTTGCGGCAGGCCCGCGGCCTCGCACTGGGCCTGCAGGATTTCCTGGCGCACGCCGTGGATCGATACCCGGCCGAACGTTTCCGTCACCGTCGTCAGCGCGCCGACCACGTCGAACTCGCCGGCCTGCATCACTTCATGCAGCGCAAACGCCGAGTCCTTGCCGCTCGACCAGGAGATCAGCGCCTTCGGACGGGTCATCCTTTGGGTACCGGCTTCCGCCGCCGCGACTTCGTGGGCCGCTCCGCCGGCTCCGCATCCCTCAGCGCGCCAATCCGGCGCAAGGCAGCTTCGGCCGCGCGCTCGCCACTCTCCCAGGCGCCGTCGATCGTTCCCCACAGCGTTTCGTGGGTCGCCTCGCCGGCGAGATACATGCAGCCGATCGGCTCGCCCAACACCTTTCGCGACGATTGTCCGCCCGGGCTGGCTGCCGACATCGCGCCGAGTGCGAACGGCGCGGCGTTCCAGCGCGTCGCGCTCGATTTTTTCACCGCGGCTGCGACCTCGCTGCCGAACAGCTTCGTCAGCCATTCCTTCGCAAACGCGACCATGGCCGCCTCGCCCTGGGCGGAGAGATCGCGGCCGAACGAGCCGCCGACGTCGATCGAACACAGCGACGAGCCGCCGGTATTGGCGTAGATCAAAGCCGTCTTCAGTGAATTGCTCTGCTCGATGACGATGTCGTCGCGCGCGAGACCGAGCGGATTGCCTGGCATCTGCAACGCGATCCGATCGTAGCTGCCGAGGCTCAGCCTGGAAGCCGCATCGAGCGTGCGCTTCGGCAGTTCCGACGCGAACTTGATGTTGCCCGCAGCCAAGACGTTGGTCGACACCGTGATGACTGCAGCGCGCGCGAGGATCTTGCCCGACGGCGTTTCGACGCTGACGTCGCGGCTGCCCCATCCGATACGACTGGCGGGCGTCGACAGCGCTACCGGCACCTGTTCGCCGAGCTTCGCGATCAACGTGCCGAGCCCCTGGCGGCAGGCGATCGCGGTGTTGCGGTCCTGCGCGCGCGACTTGTCGCCGACGGAGATATCTTTCAGATCCTTGCCCGAGAAACTGGCGCCGAGCACGAATTCCGCGGTGTCTGCCCAAATGCCGAGGTCCTTCGGCAGGACAGACGCGCAGGAGATGTCGAAGCGGCGCGCGGCGTCGTCGATAGCGCGGTTGGCGCGCACCAGTGCTGCGAGAAATTCCTCGATCTCGCCGGGTCGGGCGTTGCGGCGGCCGATGCGGATCTTCTGTCCCTGCGGCGCCGTGCTGATCTCAAGTCCTGCCGATCGCGCGAGCTTGATCAACGGATTGGTCTCGGGATTGTGCATCCAGCGCGCGCCGCGATCGAACGGCACGTCGAACGTCGAGAGGTCGGTCTGGCAGCGCCCGCCGATCTGGTTCGAGGCCTCCACCACGATCACCTTGCGGTTCGCCGCCATGATGCGCCGCGCCGCGGCAATGCCGGCAGCCCCGGCGCCGACCACGACGATATCGGCCTCGCGCGGCAAAGGCGCTGCTCCCGCACGACCGCCGGACCATGCCGGCGTCACCGCCAGCGCGGCGGACGCCGACAGGAAATGGCGGCGGGTCATTGTCATGTCATGGTTTCCGGGGCCTTGAAGGAAAGAGAACAGCTAGCGAACTGTGCCGCATCTCACCAACCGCAGCAACACTCATGGTAAATCAATCATGATTGATCCACTTGAGGCATGAACTAAATTGAAACGGCTTGCGACCATGCTAAGGGAACAAAAAAGGCGGACGAAAATCCGCTTCGGGGGAGTTTCATGGGCGTAATGCTCGACACCGTAGGCAAGTTGATCGCGAGCTACCTGCAGAAGGAAGTTCCGGGCTACGAGCCGTTCACCCCCAGCGATCCCGAACATCTGCGTGGCGTCATCGAGCCCGGCGACGTGCTGCTGGTCGAAGGCAACAACCGGATCTCCGGCATCATCAAGTATCTCACGCAATCCACCTGGTCGCACGGCGCGCTTTACGTCGGCCCGGTCGACGGTGCGTATGAGCCCGACGGCGAGCCGCATGTCCTGATCGAGGCCAATATCGGCGAGGGCGTGACCTCGGCGCCGCTGTCGAAATATTATCCCTATCATACCCGCATCTGCCGCCCGATCGGCTTATCCTACGAGGACCGCACCACGGTGTGCCGCTATGCCATCAACCGGATCGGCTTCGGCTACGACACCAAGAACATCGTCGACCTGATGCGCTTTCTGATTCCGCTACCTATCCCGCAGCGCTGGCGGCGGCGCATGATCGCGTTCGGATCCGGCGATCCGACCAAGATCATCTGCTCGGCGCTGATTGCGCAGGCGTTCGACGCGGTGCGCTATCCGATCCTGCCCAAGATCACCCGCGCGGCCTCACGCAAGGCTCGGCGTGAAATCCTGCATATCCGCGATTCCTCGCTCTACATGCCGCGCGACTTCGATATCTCGCCCTATTTCGAAGTCGTCAAACCCACGATCGTGCACGGTTTCGACTACACCGCCCTGCACTGGGCCGACAAGCAGAAGCCGCTCCCGGAGGTAGCGGGCGAATTCGCTGTGTTTCAACAGGTCGAATCGCCGACGCTTGTTCCTGAAACGATTGACGAAGAAGCGCCGCTTCCAGTTGCGGAAGTGACTGCGACGGAAACGATCATGGTCGAACGCGTGACCGTGTCGGAACATTACCTCGCCGTCGAATATGTCCCGGGCCGCTCGCCGGAACGCCGCGCCCGTCCACGCGGCAAGTCGCCGGAGACAGTGGCGTAAGCCACGAACCTCAATCCATCAAAACTTTCCCGCCAGCGTCAGCCGCACCGCGAGTGGCTCTGCGGGATGAATGTGACGATCGGCGACGCCGTCGATCGGTTCGCCCGGCAATCGCGACAGATAGTAGTATTCGATCTGGTTGGTCTTCGCGTTGAAGAGATTCAGAACGTCGAGCTGAAAGCGCAGGCCGTTGTCGAATTTGTAGCCCGCCCGCGCATTGAAGATCAGCGACGATTGCGAACGGACGCTATCGTGCTCGATCAGCGGGCGCGGACCGAAATAGCGCCCCTTCAGCGCGCCGAACCAGCCGGTCTCGTGGCCAAAGGTGACCGCGCCGCTCGCGATCCAGGCCGGCGCCCCCGGGATGCGATCGCCAGCGGGATCGAAGTTAGTAAAGCGGGCCTGGGTGTAAGCAACATCCAGATCGAACGCGATCCACGGCACCGGCCTGTAGTTGTTGGTCCACTCCACGCCGACCCGCCGGCTCGGTCGGCTCGCCTCGGTGGTACCGGCATCGCCTACGAACAGCAGTTCGGAATCGAAGTCGAGCATGAAGATGGCGACCGAACTCGTCAGTCCATCGATTGCCTTGGTACGAATGCCAAGCTCGGCGCCCTTCGACCGGACCAGCAGCGGCACGCGATCCTGCGGAGTCACCTTGTCGGCGGGATCGACCGTGATTGTGGCGCCCCTGATGTCGTTGGAGTGCAGGCCGTAGCCGGCATTGCCGTAGAACTCGGTCTTGTACCACGGGCCAAGCACGATGCCGGCCTTGGGACTGGTCATCGACGCCTGCGCGCTGCCGGAATTTTCCGGCGTGTCGCTGGTGACGCGGCCCGCAAAATAGTCCTCGCGGATGCCGACCGTGGTGCGCAGCCAATCGGTCCAGCGCGCCGTCGTATCGGCCCACAGGCCGACATTGCCTTCCCTCACGCTGTCTTCGCGAACGGTGGAGAGCGCGTCGCGCTGGAACGTCTTGAACAGTCCGACACGGATATCATCGCCGCGCGTCTGCAATCCGATGCGGGTCTGGGTCTCTATGCCGGCGACGCGAACATCGAAGGCGTGGCTGGCATTGAGGCCATAGACCGTGCGCTTGTCGAGCTGGCTGAATTGATCGCCATTGAAGGGATCGTCGAGGAAGTAGGTGAAATTGTTGTAGAGGTTCATCGACGAGCGGATCACATAGGCGTTGGCCTTGGTCTGCCCGTACGCGCTCGAATGCGCCCAGTTGCCCGACAGCGAGAAGCGGCTCGACGTGCCGCCATCGGTCGGATCGAGCGTTCCGAAGCGGCCGATGATGCTCTGGTCGATCGCGCGCTGCGCCACCTGGTCGGTCGAATTCCAGCCGTTCGAATAGGCCATCGCCGACAGCGTGAACCCGTCGGTCGCGGTGCCCTGGCTGTAGCGCAGCACGCCGTTGATCTTGCGCACATTATCGGCCACGTCCCACGGGCCGTTGTATTTGACTCCTTCGACAGCCGCGAGCAGCGTGCCCGCACCGACAGCCGTCGACCCCGCCGCCAGTCCGCGGTGATAGCCGAATGTGCCGTTGGTAGTCTCCAGAATGTTCTTCGGCAGCCTGTTGATGTAGTCGATGGCGATCGCGCCGGCGGAGCCGAAGTCGCCGACGTCGGCGTAGTACGGTCCCTTGCGGACATTCACCGACTGGATCAGTTCGGGAATCATGAAATTGATATCGGCATAACCCTGCCCGTGGCCATGGGTCGGCATGTTGACGGGCATGCCGTCGATCTTGATCGAGAGATCGGTGCCATGATCGAGATTGAAACCACGCAAAAAGTACTGGTTGGCTTTGCCTTCGCCGGAATGCTGGGTGACGATCAGCCCCGGCACCACCTCCAGCGCCTCGCCAGGGCGAGAGAAAGGCAGCGCGTTCACTTCCGCGCCGCCGATGGTCACGGCACTGGCCGCGGTCGGCTGCATGTATGCCGGCCCTGTGGTCGCGGACCCCGACGTCACGCCGACGCTCACCGGTAGTGCAACGGGGACACTTGGTTGAGCCGCGGATTGATTTCTCGCAGCCCTTTCGCGACGGGGCGGCTTGGGACGGTTGCGCGGCCTTGCCTCGGGAGGATTGACCGTCACCGCGGGAAGCCGGCCGGGCGTTTGCGCCGCGACGGTCTGGGCTTGCGCCGGGAACTCCGCGGCAAACAGATATGCGGCGGCGGAAAACGCCCCCCAAGCAGTCCTACGCAACGCTCATGCCCCCGCATGATAACTGCTACACTCGACGCGCGACCGTATCAGTTCGATTTTAGCCCGGCGCCTCACGCTAGCAAGCGCGGTATGACGATACAATAAGATTATCATACTGCGCGGATGGAAATTCAGGATGCAACGGATCACCATCACCATCGAAGACGACCTGCTCGCCGAGATCGATGCGGCGGCGGAAGCGCGCGGCTATCAGAACAGGTCCGAGATCATCCGCGATCTCGCGCGCGCCGGGCTGCAGCAGAACGCCGAGGATGCCGTCCCTTCAGGCCAATGCGTCGCAGCTTTGGTCTATGTCTACGATCACGCCGCGCGCGACCTGTCTAAACGCCTCGTGCAGAGTTTTCACGGGCATCACGATCTGTCGCTGGCGACGCTGCATGTCCATCTCGACGATGACAGCTGCATGGAAGTGACGGCGCTGAAAGGCGCCAGCAGTGAGGTCCGCCACTTCGCCGACCACATCATCGCCGAGCGCGGTGTGCGCTACGGCCGCGTGGTGATGATTCCGACCGCGTCCGAGAAGAAGCCAAAGGCGCGCAAGCACGGCCATCACCACGACTGACGCTCGACGGCGATATTCTCGCGGCTACCTGTCCGCGCGGCCGATCACGGCCATCAGCTCCGCGATCTTTTCGCGCTGGTCGGCCCTGTTGCCGCTGGTGATCGCGTGCTCGACGCAATGCGAGACGTGATCCCGCAGCACCTCCTCCTCGACGCGCCGCAGCGCCGCCCGCACGGCGGAAATCTGCGTGACGATGTCGATGCAGTAGCGGTCCTCATCGACCATTTTCGAGAGGCCGCGGACCTGCCCCTCGATCCGGCTGAGGCGTTTCTGACAGGATGCCTTGATGTCTTTTCGCATGAAGCCTATATACCCCCATAGGGTATCCAATTCAAGCGCCGGAGACGTCATGCACGAGGCCAACGGCAACACCGGAAAAGCTGAACCGGCCGGCGCCTGCTGCGGCGGTCACACCCACGCCGGCCACGATCATTCCAACCATGGCCACCACACTCACGATGGGGCGACCGTACGCGACCCCGTCTGCGGCATGACCGTAAATCCCGCGACCAGCAAGCACCGCTTCGACTATCGCGGCGAGACGTATCATTTCTGCTCGGCCGGCTGTCGCACCAAGTTCGCGGCCGATCCCCTCGCCTACCTGGAAAAGGACAAGCGGCCGAAGGCCGCTGTACCCGAAGGCGCGATCTATACCTGCCCGATGCATCCGGAGATCCGCCAGGTCGGCCCCGGAAGTTGCCCGATCTGCGGCATGGCGCTGGAGCCCGAGGTAGCGAGCCTCGATGCACCGCCCAATCCCGAACTCGCCGACATGACCCATCGGTTCTGGATCGGTCTCGTCCTTGCGCTCCCTGCCATCGCGCTCGAAATGGGCGGCCATCTCGTCGGCGGTCACGGCTTGATCGACCCGACATTGTCGAACTGGATCCAGTTTGCCTTCGCCACGCCCGTGGTGCTGTGGGCCGGCTGGCCGTTTTTCGTACGTGGCTGGCAATCGCTGCTGACGCGCAATCTCAACATGTTCACGCTGATCGCGGTCGGCACCGGCGTGGCCTATGTCTACAGCGTCGTCGGTACCATCGCGCCGGGGATCTTCCCGGCTGCCTTCCGCGGGCATGGCGGCGCGGTTGCGGTCTATTTCGAATCTGCCGCCGTCATCACCGTGCTCGTGCTGCTCGGCCAGGTGCTTGAGCTTCGTGCCCGCGAGGCTACGTCGGGCGCGATCAAGGCGCTGTTGCAGTTGGCGCCGAAAACCGCCCGCCGCATCGGCGACGATGGCGCCGATCATGAAGTGGAGATCGACACACTCGCTGTCGGCGACAAGCTACGCGTGAGGCCGGGCGAGAAGGTGCCGGTGGACGGCGTCATCCTCGAAGGCCGCTCGTCGCTGGATGAATCGCTGGTGACGGGCGAATCCATGCCGGTCACCAAGGAGGCCGGCAGCAAGGTCATCGCCGGCACGCTGAATCAATCCGGCGGATTCGTGATGCGCGCCGACAAGGTCGGCCGCGACACGCTGCTTTCGCAGATCGTGCAGATGGTGGCCGACGCCCAGCGTTCCCGCGCACCGATCCAGCGGCTCGCCGACCAAGTGGCCGGCTGGTTCGTGCCGACCGTTATCGCCGTGGCGTTGCTGGCGTTCGGCGCCTGGGCCTGGTTCGGGCCGGAGCCGCGGATGGCGTTCGGCCTGGTCGCCGCCGTCAGCGTCCTCATCATCGCCTGCCCCTGCGCGCTCGGCCTCGCCACGCCGATGTCGATCATGGTCGGCGTCGGGCGCGGCGCGCAGGCCGGCGTGCTGATCAAGAATGCCGAAGCGCTGGAACGCATGGAAAAGATCGACACGCTGGTGGTCGACAAGACAGGCACGCTAACCGAAGGCAAGCCGAAGGTCGTCGCGATCGTGCCTGGCGCGGGTTTCGCCGAGGCCGGTCTCCTGCGGCTGGCAGCCAGTGTCGAGCGCGCCAGCGAACACCCGCTTGCTGACGCCATCGTCCGCTCCGCCAGGGAACGCAACCTCGATCTGGGCAAGGTGGATGAGTTCGACTCGCCGACCGGCAAGGGCGCTACCGGCAAGGTCGACGGCAAGACCGTCGTTCTCGGCAACGCGAACTTCCTGCAATCGCTTGGCATCGAGGCGCAGGCGTTGAATGCAGAGGCCGAGCGTCTGCGCGGCGACGGTGCAACCGTCATCAACATCGCCGTTGACGGCAAACTTGCCGGACTGTTCGCCATCGCCGACCCGGTCAAACCAACGACGCCGGATGCGCTGAAGGCGCTGGCGGCCGAGGGTATCAAGGTCATCATGCTGACCGGCGACAACAAGACCACCGCCAACGCCGTGGCGCGGAGCCTCGGTATCGCCGACGTCGAGGCGGAGGTGCTGCCCGATCAGAAGAGCGCGGTGGTGGCAAAACTGCAGAAGGCCGGGCGCATCGTCGCGATGGCCGGCGACGGCGTCAATGATGCGCCGGCGCTGGCCGCCGCCGAAGTCGGCATCGCCATGGGAACGGGTACCGACGTTGCGATGGAAAGCGCCGGGGTCACGCTGCTGAAGGGCGATCTCACCGGCATCGTTCGCGCCCGCCGCCTGTCGCAGGCGACGATGCGCAATATCCGCCAGAACCTGTTCTTCGCGTTCATCTACAACGCGGCTGGCATCCCGATCGCCGCGGGGATTCTCTATCCGGCGTTCGGGCTATTGCTGTCGCCGATCATCGCCGCTGCCGCCATGGCGCTGTCCTCGGTCAGCGTCGTCGGCAACGCGCTGCGACTGCGGATGACGCGGCTATAGTTGCGCGGCGAGCCAGAAATAAACCGTCATGCCCGGGGACAAGCCCGGCCATGACGAGAAATTAAATCATGCCGCCTTCGCTGCCGTCCCACCCGGCAGTCCGGCGCGCGCGAGCCCGCCGTAGAGCGCCTCGTCTGGCATCTCGGACTTCAGGATTCCGCGCACCGCGACCAGTTTCTCGATATCGATGCCCGTCGCAAAGCCCTTGCTCTCGCACAGGAACACCAGATCCTCGAACACGACGTTGCCGGTCGCGCCCGGGGCGAACGGGCAGCCGCCGAGGCCGCCGAGCGAACCGTCGAGCACGCGCGCACCGGCATCGAGTGCGGCCGATGCATTCGCGATGCCCATGCCGCGGGTGTCGTGCAGGTGAATGCAGATCGGCCTTGATCCTGCAATCTTCACCGCACCGGCGACCAGTTCGCCGACCTGCTTCGGCCCGGCATAGCCGACCGTATCGGCGATCGCGACCATGTCGACGCCGGCCTCGAACAGTTTCTCCGTCAGCCGCAGCACTTCCGCAGGGTCCACGGCACCGACGATCGAGCAGCCCAGCGCCATCGAGATCGCCGAATTCACCACCGGCTTGTGCGGGCTGGCATCGCGCAATTCGCAGAGGCGCCTGACGTTGGCGATGGCGGATTCGCGCGAGCGGTTGGCGTTGGCCTGGCTGTGCTCCTCGGTGGCCGAGACCACCGTCGCCACTTCGGCGACGCCGGAGGCCAGCGCTTCGTTGACGCCGCGTTCGTTCAGCGTCAGCGCGATGCCGTAGGCGCCGGGCAGCGCAGCCACGGTGCCGATGATATCGCGCACGTCGGCGAATTGCGGAAACGTCTTCGCCGGCAGGAACGAGCCGACCTCGAAATGCCGAACGCCGGCGGCATATTCATCGCGCATCCAGCGTTGCTTCGCCGATGTCGATGGAATTTTCTTCACGAGCTGCAGGCCGTCGCGCAGGCCGACCTCGCGCAAGATCACTTTATCTTCGGGGTAGATTTCCTGGACACGGGTCATGGCAGCCTCACGCGGCGTTGTCGGTTGAAGACAGATCTTGCTTCTTGAGCTCGGCAGTGACGGCCTCGGTGTCGGCGCCCAGCACCGGCACCTTCAGCCCCTCGCCGATATTGCCGCCGTTCCACTCCACCGGCAACGCCGGAACGCGGAACGGTGCCCCGTCGGCGTTGAAATTCTGCACCAGCCCGCCGGGCCGCAGCACGTGCGGGTCTTGCAGCAGATCCTCAGGCCGGTTGATCGGGGAATAGGCGATGTTCAGCGCATCGAGCTTCGCGGAGAGATCGGCGATGTTCCAGCCCTTGATCACCTCGGTGACGCGCGGAATGATCCTCCCCCGCGCCAGGATCCGGTCGGTGGTGTTGCGCAAGGTCGGATCGTCGGCGAACTCCTGCAGGCCGAATTCGCGGCAAAAGCTCCACCAATGGCCCTCGGTTACGACGCCGATGAAGATGCGTTCGCCGCCGACGGTCTCAAAGATGTCGTAGATCGGCCACGCATGTTCGCGCTCCGGCATCGAGCGCGGCTTTCGGCCGGTCATCTCATACTCGACCATGTGCTGCGCGACCAGGAACAGGCAATTCTCGAACAGGCCGATGCGGATGTCAGCCCCGTCCTTCTTGCCGCCGCGCTTCTCGTATAGTGCAGCGAGGATGGCGATGGCGCCGAACATGCCGCCCATGATGTCGTTGGCGGAAGAGCCGACCCGTTGCGGCTTCTCGCGCGTCCCGGTCATGGCGGCGAGCCCCGACATCATTTGCACGACCTCGTCGAGCGCCGGACGGTGCTCGTACGGACCGGACAAGAATCCCTTGTGACCGGCGACGATCAGATGCGGGTGTTTTCGCCGCAGCTCCTGGGGGCCGAGCCCCTGCTTGTCCAACTGCCCGTCGCGAAAATTTTCCAGAAACACATCGGCGGTTTCGAGCAGCCGGTGCATGGTGTGGCGATCATCCTCCCTGGCAAAATCGAGCACCACGCTGCGCTTGCCGCGGTTGAACAGCGGAAAGAACGAAGTTCCCATGCCGCCGAGCGAACGGGTCTTGTCGCCGACCGGCGGCTCGACCTTGATGACCTCGGCGCCGAGCTGGGCGAGGATCATGCCGCAGGTCGGGCCCATCACCATATGGGTCATCTCGACGACCCTCACGCCGTCAAGCGGCAGCCCTGTTTCGGTCATCGCGCGTCTCTCCCGTGGAGGCCAAGCTTCGCCGACCAGACTAGGGCTTCGGAGGCTCCCGGGAAAATACTATCACTCGAACCGCACGTTCGCTGCTGCATAACGCAAATGCAATTGATCCGGCCGTCCACACCCTGTCGCCGGCGCCGGATCAGGCTCTTGCCGAAACCCTTGCGCATATCTACCTCTCGCAAGGGTTTTTCACGAGAGGTTGAACCGTCATGTTGGACGCCGCCGTCAAGGCGATTTCGCAGATCCTGTCGCCGCCGATGCGCTCCATCTTGTGGCGCTCGATCGGGCTGGCGCTGGTACTGGTCACGGTGCTCGCGATCGGCTTGCAGCGCTTGTTGAGCTGGTTCGCCGAATCCGGCGAAGTCTGGGCCGAAGCGTTGCTGGGGCCGGGCTTCCACACCACGCTCAACGTCCTTTCGTGGATCATCTCGATCGCAGCCGGGCTCGGCGTCGTGCTCGGCGGCATCTTCCTGATGCCGGCGGTCACCTCGCTGGTCGCAAGCGTGTTCGTCGACGACGTCGCCGAGCACGTCGAGCGCGAGCATTATCCGGCCGAGCGTCCCGGCGATACCCTGCCGCTCGGCGTCTCGATCCCCGAAGGCGTCAAGACGGCGCTGCTGACGATCCTCGTCTACCTGATCGCGCTGCCGTTCGTGCTGTTCGCCGGCGCCGGCTTCCTGATCTTCTTCATCGCCACCGCCTGGCTGCTCGGCCGCGAATATTTCGAACTCGCAGCGATGCGCTTCCGCTCGCCGGCGGAGGCCAAGGCGATGCGCAAGGACAATGCGGCGACGATCTTCACCGCAGGCCTGTTCATCGCGGCGTTCGTGTCGATCCCGATCGTCAACCTGGCGACGCCGTTGTTCGGCATGGCCTTCATGGTCCACATGCACAAGCGGTTGTCGGGGCCGCGGCCGGAGTTGATCGAGCCGGTGAGGAAGATCCCGGCTGCGTAATTGGGGTTCGTCATTCCGGGATGGTCCGCAAAGGACCAGACCCGGAATCTCGAGATTCCGGGTTCGATGCTTTGCATCGCCCCGGAATGACGCAAACCCCTCACAACGTCTTTTCCGGCCAGCGGCAAAGGTCGTTGATCAAACACACCTCGCAGCGCGGCTTGCGCGCGAGGCAGGTGTAGCGCCCGTGCAGGATCAGCCAGTGATGCGCGTGCAACATGAACTCTGACGGGATCACCTTCTCTAGCCCCAGTTCGACTGCGAGCGGCGTAGCGCCCGGCGCCAGCCCGGTCCGGTTGCCGACGCGAAACACGTGCGTATCAACCGCCATGGTGTGCTCGCCAAAGGCCATGTTGAGCACGACATTGGCGGTCTTGCGCCCGGCGCCGGGCAGCGTCTCGATCTCGGCGCGGGTGCGCGGCACCTCGCCGCCGAACTCGGCGATCAATTTTTCCGACAGCGAGATGACGTTCTTCGCCTTGTTGCGGTAGAGCCCGATGGTCTTGATGTACTCGCGCACTTTCTCTTCGCCGAGCGCCAGCATCTTCCCAGGCGTATCGGCGACCGCAAACAGCGCGCGCGTCGCCCTGTTGACGCCGGCGTCGGTCGCCTGCGCCGACAGCACCACGGCGACCAGCAGCGTGTAGGGGTTGAGATGCTCGAGTTCGCCCTTCGGCTCCGGATTGGCTTTACGGAACCGGCTGAACGCCTCGTAGACCTCGGCCGGCGTCCAGGGTTTTGGCTTCTTTGGCTTGGACACCTTCTTCGCAGCGCCGCCGGGCGACGCCTTGACGACCTGCTTTGCCGCTTTCTTCGGCACAGATGGAACGCCGGATTTTCTGCCGCCGGAAGAGCGGGTGATTTTGGCCATGATCGGGATATACTGATACGCGATGACAGCAGGCAACGACTTTGATCCGGCGCTTGACCAGCCGACCCTGTTTTCGGCGCGGGTGACCCCGCATCGCTCGCTCAACCGCACCGGCTTCACGGTGCTGATGGCGTTCATCGGCGTCGTCAGTTTTGTTGCCGGCATCGCCTTCTGCCTGATGGGCGCATGGCCGGTGCTCGGGTTTTTCGGGCTCGACTTGCTGGTGATCTACTGGGCTTTCCGCGTCAATTTCCGTAGCGCATCGGCCACCGAAGACATCGTGATGACGCCCTCGGAATTGCGCGTGCGCCGGGTCAATCATCGCGGCCATGTCATGGAATGGACGCTCAATCCGCTCTGGGTGCAGCTCGAAAAGACCGGCGACCCTGAGTTTGGCATCGAGCGGCTCTATCTGGTTTCCCGCGGCCGCCGCCTCTCGGTCGGTCATTTTCTGGGACCCGAGGAAAAGGAAAGCTTTTCCAAAGCCTTACTTGCGGCGCTGCAGGCCGCCAAACGCGGCATCACGTACAATCCCGTGATATAATAGGCTGTCGGAAATCGGGTGGTTTGAAGCGCAGATGAGCCTTAAATCAGACCCCATGATGACCCTTGCCATACATGACCAGCGCCTGACCAAGCCGGGCCCCCAGAACGCAGCATTGCGCGATTACGACTCGGTGCGCCGTGCCATCGCCTTCATCTCGGAGCACTGGCGCACGCAGCCGACCATCGAGGCAATGGCGGATGCAGCCGCCGTGACGCCGGACGAACTGCATCATCTGTTCCGCCGCTGGGCCGGACTGACGCCAAAGGCCTTCATGCAGGCGCTGACGCTCGATCACGCCAAGGGACTCCTTCGCGATTCCGCCAGCGTGCTCGATGCCGCGCTCGACTCCGGGCTGTCAGGGCCCGGCCGGCTGCATGACCTGTTCGTCACCCACGAGGCGATGTCACCGGGCGAATGGAAGAACGGCGGCGCCGGGATGACGCTGCGCTACGGCTTCCATGGCTCGCCGTTCGGCACCGCGATCGTGATCGCCAGCGGCCGCGGCCTGGCGGGCCTCGCCTTCGCCGATCCCGGCGAGGAGCCGTCAGCGTTTGCCGACATGAAGCGGCGCTGGCCTAACGCGACCTATGTGGAGGACCACGACGGCACCGCCGACCTCGCGCAACGCATCTTCGACACCAAACTTTGGCGGCCGGACCAGCCGCTGCGCGTGGTGTTGATCGGAACCGATTTCGAGGTGCGGGTATGGGAGACGCTGCTGAAGATCCCGATGGGTCGCGCGGTCTGCTATTCCGACATCGCCAACAAGATCAGCAACCCGAAGGCGTCGCGTGCCGTCGGCGCCGCCGTCGGCCGCAACCCGGTATCGTTCGTGGTCCCCTGCCACCGCGCGCTCGGCAAAGGCGGTGCGCTGACGGGGTATCACTGGGGCATAACCCGGAAGCAGGCGATGCTCGGCTGGGAAGCGGGCCAAGTGGGCGTGCACTGATCGCGAATTCGCAAGGCGGGCAAGCAGGTGACCTACCTCGTTGCTTTCGTACGGTAATTTCCAGCGGGCAGTGCCATTACCCCTCCCCGGCATGCCCAACAGTGACGATTGACGATCGCAAACTGATCGCTCACAACCACCTGTCTCAACAGGGGAAGGTGAGCCCATGCAAGAACGTCGTCCGGTGATGCTGGCCATTCTGGATGGCTGGGGCTGGCGCGAAGACCCGGCCGACAATGCCGTCCGCCAGGCTCACACACCGAATTTCGATCGTCTCTGGACCACAAGTCCGCACGCGCTCCTGAGGACGTCGGGACGCGATGTCGGTCTGCCCGATGGTCAGATGGGCAATTCCGAGGTTGGTCATTTCAACATCGGCGCAGGCCGCGTCGTGATGCAGGACCTGCCGCGGATCAATGACGCGATTGCGTCCGGCAGCATCAAATCCATCGAAACGCTCCGCTCCCTGATACAGACGCTGAAACAGAGCGGCGGCACGTGCCATCTCGTCGGCCTGGTTTCTCCCGGCGGGGTACATTCGCATGAGGACCACGTCGCGGCGCTGGCCGTCATCCTCACCGACAATGGCGTGCCGTCCGTCGTGCACGTCCTCACTGATGGACGCGATACGCCGCCAAAATCGGCGGTCGATAGTTTGATGCGGCTGGAAGCTGCGCTTCCGTCGTCGGTCCCGGTTGCCACCGTGATTGGGCGATACTACGCAATGGACCGCGACAAGCGCTGGGATCGCGTAGCCAGGGCCTATAACGCAATCGTCGAAGCCGAAGCTCCACGATTCCCCGACGCGCGATCGGCGATCGCAGACGCCTATGCACACGATCTCACTGACGAGTTCGTCGAACCGTCGGTGACCGGCAACTACGCCGGCATCAGGGACGGCGACGGCGTGCTGTGCTTCAACTTTCGCGCCGATCGCGTCCGCGAGATTCTCGGCGCGATGCTTGATCCATCGTTCGCCGCTTTCCCGCGCAGGCGCAAGGTCCATTTCGCCGCTGCGGTCGGCATGACGCAATACAGCGACGAACTGGACAGACTGATGCAGACGATGTTTCCGGCGGAGACGTTTCCCAACATCCTGGGGGAAGTCACGTCGGCCGCGAATCGCACCCAGTTGCGGATGGCCGAAACCGAGAAATATCCGCACGTTACCTATTTTCTCAACGGCGGACGCGAGGAGCCTTTTCCCGGCGAGGACCGCATCATGGTGCCTTCGCCCAAGGTCGCCACCTACGACCTGCAACCGGAAATGTCGGCGCCTGAGCTGACGGCAAAAGCCGTGGAGGCAATCGACTCCGGCAAGTACGACCTGGTCGTCCTGAACTATGCCAATCCGGACATGGTGGGCCACTCGGGAAGCCTGCCGGCCGCAATCAAAGCGGTCGAAACCGTCGATACCGGGCTCGGTAGAATCTCAGATGCGATTCAAAGGGCTGGTGGCGCGCTGCTGGTTACTGCCGACCACGGCAACTGCGAGATGATGCGTGACCCCGCAACTGGCGGACCGCATACGTCTCATACAACGGGGCCGGTGCCGCTGTTGCTCCAGGGCGGCGGCGACATTTCATTGGCGGACGGCCGACTGGCGGATATTGCCCCGACGCTGCTCGACTTGATGCAATTGCCGAAGCCGGCAGACATGACCGGCGTGTCATTGCTGCGCCCGCACAAGCAAAGCTAGACTAGAAATCTGCGAGCCCGAGCACATCGATCATCGTGTAGAAGCCGGGCTTTTGGTCCCGCGCCCACAGCGCCGCCTTGACGGCGCCCTGCGCAAACATGGTCCGGTCCTCGGCGCGATGGGTCAGTTCGATCCGCTCCATCGGACCGGCGAAGATCACGCTGTGATCGCCGGTAACCGTGCCGCCGCGTAGCGCGGCAAAGCCGATGTCGCCCGGCGTCCGGGCGCCGGTCTGGCCATCGCGGCCGCGGACGGAACGGGCATGCAGGTCGATGCCACGGCCGGCGGCGGCAGCTTCCCCAAGCAGGAATGCGGTGCCCGAGGGCGCATCGATCTTGGCCTTGTGATGCATCTCGAGGATTTCGATGTCGAAACTCTCGTCGAGCGATTGCGCGACACGCTTCACCACCGCCGCCAGCAGGTTGACGCCGAGGCTCATATTGCCGGACTGCACGACGGTGGCGCGGGAAGTAACGCTCTTGATGACCGCCATGTCGGATGCCGACAGGCCGGTGGTGCCGATGATATGGACCAGCTTGCGCTGGGCGGCGATCGCGACATTGGCGATGCTGGCGGCGGGAATGGTAAAATCGACAATGCCGTCCGCATTTGCCGAAAGTTCCCAGAGGTCGGCCGAGAGTTTGACGTCATTGGCCGGCAGGCCAGCGAGCACGCCGGAATCCTTTCCCAGCAATTCCGACCCCGGCGCTTCCAGCGCGCCGGCCAGCACCGCGCCGGGCGTTTCCGAAATGACGCGAACCAGCGCGCGGCCCATCCGGCCGCCGGCGCCCGCAACGATCAATCGCATGTCGGCCATGGCTACACCTCTTTACGCCCTATAGCGGGACGGGGCCGTTCCGGCAACCGAACAGGCCTCAGTGCTCGTCATGCCCGGGCAGAAGCGCGAAGCGCGTCTTCGCGCAAGGCGTCCCGGGTATCCACGTCTTGGCCACACGGAAACAGGAAGACGTGGATGGCCGGGTCGAAGCCCGGCCATGACGGAGAGACTGACCCTCAGGGCTGGGGGCCGTCATAGCCTTCGATGATGATGAGATCGGCGTCCGAATGCGGCTGCCGGCGCTTGATGTTTTCCTGGTACTCCGGTGAGCGATAGCAGGCCATCGCCGTCTCGTAGTCCGGGAATTCGATCACGACGTTGCGCGAGCGGCTTTTGCCTTCGATGTCTTCGAACTTGCCGCCACGCACGACAAAACGTCCGCCGAATTTCTTGAAGATCGCGGGGTTGTGCGCCGCATAGGGCTTGTAGCCTTCGTCATTGTGCACGTCGACGCGCGCGATCCAGTATCCCTTCGCCATACTCGTTCTCCCTTCCGTTGTTCAGGCCGAAACCTGTTCGATTTCCGCCTGAATGGCATCCGCCGCCGCCTTTGGATCGGCAGCTTCCGTGATCGGGCGTCCGACCACAAGATAGTCAGCGCCGGCCGCGATTGCGCGCGCCGGCGTCATGATGCGCTTCTGGTCACCGGTCGCGGCACCTGCCGGGCGAATGCCCGGCGTCACCAGCGTCATCTGGTGACCGACGATCTTGCGCAAGCTGGCCGCCTCTTCCGGCGAACTGACGAGCCCGTCGACGCCGAGTACCTGCGCCTGCTGCGCCCGCGCCTCGACCAGGTCCGACACGTTGAGACGGTAGCCGGCGGCGTGCAGATCAGCATCGTCGTAGGAGGTCAGCACGGTGACGGCGAGAATCTTCAACTCCGAGCCTGCGCGCGCCTCGACCGCGGCCTTCATGGTCTGCGGATAGGCGTGCACGGTGAGAAAGGTCGCGCCCAGTTTCGCAACGCTCTCGACGCCGCGCGCCACCGTATTGCCGATGTCGTGCAGCTTGAGATCGATGAAGACCTTCTTGCCCGAATTCGCCAGTTGCTGCGCCAGCGTCAGCCCACCGGCATAGCCGAGCTGATAGCCGATCTTGTAGAAGCTGACGCTATCGCCGAGCCGCGCGATCAGCGCCTCCGCCTCGGCCACGCCGGGCAGATCGAGCGCCACGATCAACCGGTCCTTCGGCGCGATACTGGCTGGCTGCATGTCACCTCACATCACATCATGCGTTGGGAAACGTCGATCAACTGCCGCACCAGCGCTTTCAGCGCTTCGCTGTCAGCCGAATTCTTCAACTTGTCCATCTCGTCATAGGCCTCATCTGCGAACGACAGCGCCAACTGGTTCGCGATCACCGTGGCGTGGCAGGCCGACAGGATCAGCCGCAGTGCCGACAGCGCGCGGGTGCCGCCGAGCCGCCCGCCGGACGCCGAGGCGATCGCAAACACCCGATCGCGAAAGACCTGCCCGCGGTTTTCGTGCGCGTCCTGGACCCGGCTCACCCAGTCGATCGTGTTCTTGACCAGCGGCGGCACCGAGGCATTGTACTCCGGCGTCACGATCAGGACGCCGTGGTGGGCCGACATCATGCGCTTCAGGTTGATCGCGTGCTTCGGCACGCCCGACTTCGCCTGCAGGTCGCCGTCGTAGATCGGCAGCGGAAAATCGGCGAGCGAGATCCGGGTGACGTCGGCGCCGGAGCGCGCCAGCTCATGGGCGGCAACGGCCGCCAGCTTCGCATTGAGCGAGCCGCTGCGTAGCGATCCCGGTATCACGAGGATTTTCAGTGCGGACATATTCTAGAAATCGCGTTCAGGACAGACCCGCGCGACGCGTCGGGCTCAGCCCTTGCGATACACCCAGACCCGCGCGGGCGGAAGGTTCATCCAGATCCGCTCGGAGGCTTCCGTGGACACGCCCGGCAGCGATTTGGGGATCGGCGGCGCGACCGAATAGGTGAACTGCACGAACGGGGCGCCCGGGGCGAGCGCGGCGAAGGCGTCGCGTATCAGTTTCAAGCGGGTCAGCATCGGCTTGGTGACCAGAGGCAGACCGGAGACCACGGCGGAGGCCCGCATATCCAGCACGCCCGCAAGCGAGTCGCGAAGCGTATAGGCATCGCCCTGCACCACCTTGGCTTGCGGATAACGATCGCGCAGCAGGGCGCAGAAGCCCGGATTATACTCGACCAGCACGAGCCGCTTCTGATCGACGCCATGTTCGATCAGCGCGTTGGTGATCGCGCCGGTCCCGGGCCCAAGTTCGACGACAGGGCCATCGGAGTCGACGTCGACATATTC
>PNLC01000026.1 GCA_013822885.1 Bradyrhizobium sp. | reverse complement strand
ATGCGCGATCGGTACGCGGCCGGTCGATCTCCTGATCATGGCGCTGCAAAAGCTCGGCGCCGAACTCACCATCGACGGCGGCTATGTGGTGGCGAAGGCGCCCGGCGGCTTGCGTGGTGCGGCGATCGATTTCCCCAAGGTGACGGTGAGCGGCACCCATGTCGCGCTGATGGCGGCGACGCTTGCCAAGGGCACGACCATCATCAGCAACGCCGCCTGCGAGCCTGAAATCGCCGACGTCGCCGATTGCCTCAACAGGATGGGCGCGCGCATCACCGGCGCCGGCACGCCGCGGATCATGGTGGGGGGCGTCGTGAAGCTTCACGGCGCGCGGCATACCGTGCTGCCGGACCGGATCGAGGCCGGCACCTATGCGATGGCGGTTGCGATGACCGGCGGCGACGTGCAACTCGCCGGCGCCCGCCCCGAGCTGCTGCAGTCGGCGCTCGACGTGCTGACTGCGGCCGGCGCCGAAATTACCGTCAACAATGACGGCATCCGCGTCGCCAGGAACGGTGCGGGGATCCGGCCGGTGACGGTATCGACCGCGCCGTTTCCGGGTTTTCCCACCGATCTGCAGGCGCAACTGATGGCGCTGATGGCCTGCGCCGGCGGTTCCTCGACGATCACCGAGACGATCTTCGAGAATCGCTTCATGCATGTGCAGGAACTGGCGCGGTTCGGCGCGCGCATATCGCTCGACGGCGAGACCGCGACCATCGACGGCACCACGCGGCTGCGCGGCGCGCCTGTGATGGCAACCGATCTGCGCGCGTCGGTGTCGCTGGTCATCGCGGGGCTTGCCGCCGAGGGCGAAACCATGGTCAACCGGATCTATCATCTGGATCGCGGTTTCGAGCGGCTCGAGGAAAAGCTCTCGGCCTGCGGCGCCTCGATCCAGCGCATCAGCGACTGAGGCGTTCATGGCCCAAGGACCCTTGCGTATGCCGGCACCCGAACAGCTTAAACTGATCGCGCTCGATGCCGACGATCTCGCGGTGATTTCAGCCCATGTCCAGGACGCCCGGTTGCAGGCCTCCGACATCGTCTGGCGGCAGGACGAAAAACGCCTGGTGGTCGGGATGAACCGGCTGGACTGGGAGCAGACGCTGTCGGGCGGAACCGCCCCGCGCCGCTCGATCGCGGCGTTACGGTTTGACCGGGTGCTGGCGTGCAAGTCGCGCAACATCGATCTGGAAACGCCAGATGCGGTGCTGGAGCTGGTCGGGATCGAATTCCACCCCGGCGACGCCCCCGGCGGCAGCGCCATGCTCCTGTTCAGCCATGGCGGGGCGCTGCGGCTGGACGTCGAGTGCCTGGAATGCGAGCTGACCGACCTCGGTACCGACGACCTCGGGACCGGTGACCTGGCCGTCGCTCCGCTGGGGCCGGAGGGGTAAAACGCCCCGTCATTCCGGGGCGATGCGCAAGCATCGAACCCGGAATCTCGAGATTCCGGGTTCGGTCCTGCGGACCGCCCCGGAATGACGGCCCCAAAGGGTTGACGACCCTCGGCCGCCGCGCCATTGAGCAGGGGCCTCGACCCGATCCCAGAAAGCCCCCATGCCCGTTCGCCTCGACAGACGCAGCGCCGATTTCGACGAGCGGTTTGCGACGTTTCTCGCCGCCAAGCGCGAGATTTCGGCCGATGTCGAGCGCGCCACCCGCGCCATCGTCGATGACGTGGCCGCGCGCGGCGACGCCGCCCTGATCGAGGCGACCAAAAAGTTCGACCGGCTCGAGATCGACGCCGCCGGCCTGCGCGTCACCGCGGCCGAGGTCGATGCCGCGGTAAAGGCGTGCGATACCGCGACGCTCGATGCGCTGAAATTCGCCCGCGACCGGATCGAGGCGTTCCACAACAGGCAGTTGCCGAAGGACGAGCGCTTCACCGATGCGCTGGGCGTCGAACTCGGCTGGCGCTGGAGCGCGGTCGATGCGGTCGGCCTCTACGTGCCCGGCGGCACCGCGGCGTATCCATCGTCCGTGTTGATGAACGCGGTGCCGGCCAGGGTTGCGGGCGTGCCGCGGGTGGTGATGGTGGTGCCGTCGCCGGACGGCAAGCTCAATCCGCTGGTACTGGCGGCGGCCCATCTCGGCGGCGTGTCCGAGATCTATCGCGTCGGCGGCGCGCAGGCGGTGGCGGCACTCGCCTACGGCACGGCGACGATTGCGCCGGTGGCGAAGATCGTCGGCCCCGGCAACGCCTATGTCGCCGCGGCCAAGCGGCAGGTGTTCGGCAAGGTCGGCATCGACATGATCGCGGGCCCCTCGGAAGTGCTCGTGATCGCCGACGACACCGGCAACGCCGGCTGGATCGCCGCCGATCTGCTGGCGCAGGCCGAGCACGATGCGAGCGCGCAGTCGATCCTGATCACCGACAGCGCAAGGCTCGCGGCGGAAGTCGAGAGCGCGGTTGAGTCCCAGCTCAAGACGCTGCCGCGTGCTGATATTGCGCGGGCTTCGTGGAACGATTTCGGCGCCATCATCATGGTCGCCCGGCTCGACGAGGCGGTCGAGCTGGCGAATGCCATCGCCGCCGAACATCTGGAAATCATGACCGCCGATGCCGAAGCGCTCGCGGCCAAAGTCCGCAACGCCGGCGCGATCTTCCTGGGGCCCCATACGCCGGAGGCGATCGGCGATTATGTCGGCGGCTCCAATCACGTGCTGCCGACCGCGCGTTCGGCGCGGTTTTCGTCCGGGCTCGGCGTGCTAGACTTCATGAAGCGAACCTCGATTCTCAAATGCGGGCCGGACCAGTTGCGCGCGCTGGGACCGGCCGCGATGACCTTGGGTAAAGCCGAGGGTCTCGATGCCCATTCGCGCTCGATCGGATTGCGTCTCAACCTGTCATGAACCGCCCGCCACCAGACGAGGAACAGCACAACCGCATCGTCGCGGTGACGCTCGACGAGGAATCGATCGGGCGTTCCGGTCCCGACATCGAGCATGAGCGGGCGATCGCGATCTACGACTTGATCGAGCAGAACCTGTTCGCGCCCGAAGTTGACGCGCAGGGGCCGTTCACGCTGCACCTCGCCATCACCGGCAACCGGCTGATGTTCGACATCCGCCGCGAGGACGGCACGCCCGTGGTGGCGCATCTGCTGTCGCTGACGCCGTTCCGGCGGATCGTGAAGGACTATTTCATGATCTGCGACAGCTACTACCAGGCGATCCGCACCGCGACGACGGACAAGATCGAGGCGATCGACATGGGCCGCCGCGGCATCCACGACGAAGGCTCGCGGACGCTGCAGGAACGGCTGAAGGGCAAGGTGCGGATCGACTTCGAAACCTCGCGGCGGCTGTTCACGCTGATCTGCGTGCTGCACTGGAAGGGGCAGGACGCATGACGCCGAAAAGTGCGAAGCGGTTTTCGGATCACGACATGCGTCAAGCAAAAGGCATGACGCCGAAACACAGGAGCGGCGTAGCGGGATCGTTCGAAGAGGTCTCGCCTCAAACAAGAGAAGCGTGAGCGCATGGATGCGTCGCCGCGCGCGCGCACTCCGCAGGCCGTGCTGTTCGCGTGCGGCCAGAACAGCGTGCGTTCGCCGATGGCCGAAAGCCTGCTAAAACAGATGTTCCCGCAGGCGCTCTATGTGAAGTCCGCCGGCGTCAAGAAGGGCGAGCTCGATCCGTTCGCCGTCGCCGTGATGGCGGAACTCGACCAGGATATTTCCGGACACAAGCCAATGACGTTCGAGGAGCTCGAGGATTGGGAGGGCCTCAATTTCGATCTCATCATCACGCTGTCGCCCGAGGCCCATCACAAGGCGTTGGCACTGACGCACACCTTGGCGGCCGACGTCGAATACTGGCCGACGCCCGATCCGACCGGAATGGAAGGCAACCGCGAGCAGAAGCTCGCCGCCTATCGCGAGGTTTGTGACGGCCTGATGATGCGCATCCGCCGCCGCTTTTCCAAGGTGGGCGCCGCCAGCGGATAACACTATTCGTTGCTTGAAGGCGAGAACCCCTCAACTGTCGTTCCTGCGAAAGCAGGAACCCATGCGCCGCGGCCGTGCGATTGGAGGCAGTGCCCGTCGCACCTGTTACGCCCACGACAACGGCCTGTGGTTATGGGCCTCTGCGTGCGCAGGGGCGACGAGAAGAATCGAAGTTGCCCCAACCACTTGTTCCCCGGTTGTGGAATGGAGTGCCATCCGATAGGTTCCGCGCGCGCGTCCATCCGATTCTTAAAATCCCTGACACATCCCGCATGCTTGGCCGTCCCAAAATCGTTCTCGCTTCCGGTTCGCCGCGGCGGCTCAGCCTGCTCAACCAGGCCGGTATCGAGCCCGACGCGTTGCGCCCGGCCGATGTCGACGAGACCCCGAAGCGGGGCGAGCTGCCGCGCGCCTGCGCCAACCGTCTGGCGCGCGCCAAGGCCGATGCGGCGCTGAAATCCGTGCAGCTTGACGACGAGTTGCGCGGCGCCTTCATCCTCGCCGCCGATACCGTCGTCGCGGTCGGCCGTCGCATCCTGCCCAAGGCCAATCTCGTCGATGAAGCCGCGCAGTGCCTGCGGCTGCTCTCGGGCCGCAATCACCGCGTCTACACGGCCATTTGCCTGGTGACGCCGAAGGAGGCGTTCCGCCAGCGCCTGATCGAAACGCGCGTCCGCTTCAAGCGGCTCAGCGAGGAAGACATCCAGGCCTATATCGGCTCCGGCGAATGGCGCGGCAAAGCCGGCGGCTACGCCGTGCAGGGCATCGCCGGATCGTTCGTGGTCAAGATGGTCGGCTCCTACACCAACGTCGTCGGCCTGCCGCTCTACGAATCGATGACGCTGCTCGGCGGCGAAGGTTTCCCGATTAGGTTCGGCTGGCTCAATGCCAGCTGACTCGCCCGAGGACACGGCCCCCGGCGGCGCCAAAACGCCACCAAAACCCTGCCCGGAATGCGGCAAGCCCGCGAACCCCGACACGCAGCCGTTCTGTTCCAAACGTTGCCGGGATGTGGACCTGAACCGCTGGCTATCCGGCAAATACGTCATCCCCGGCCGCGACACCGACCCCGAAGACGCTGAATAGCCAAGGTTTGCCAGATATTTGGGGATGAAGCGCCAGGCGGGCTCGCCACGCCGAAGCCTCCGGCGAAGGCGGGTGGACATGACCGCCCGACCTCTCTATAAACCGCCCGCTCGCATAGGCCTTTGGGCCGTCCGAGTATGCCCAGGTAGCTCAGTTGGTAGAGCATGCGACTGAAAATCGCAGTGTCGGTGGTTCGATCCCGCCCCTGGGCACCATTCCGTTCGGCGATCCACACTCCAGGCTATCTGAGCCGAATCTCACTTTCCAAATCTGCGCCTCGTGACGTCATGGCGAGCTGAAGCCTCAGCCGAGTCCCTTTCCGAACTGCTATCGCCTGCTAAGACGCCGCCGGCGGCTGTGGGATTTCAATGTGGTACCCAGGATCGGACGGCGGGACGATAAACTTTGCAACGCGCGCATCCGCGCGGACCGCGCGTTCAAAAGCCGCTCGCCTTGATACTGAACTTGGGGCGACATCGAATACGTTCAGGATCTTGGGGTCCGACGCGTGGCGCGAAACCCTTGTGGGACCGATGCGAATGATTTCTTCGGTCATGAGCCGCTTGATATCCGCCGCGGATCGGCCAGCGCCCTTTGCCGACCGATAAACGTCGATTACCCGGTCGCCAGCGGGGCCGTATAATGCCTTCTGGTGTGCGACCCCGAAACGCTCCAAATTATTGAACATTACCCTCGCCTGATCGGCGGGCGAGCGCGAGGTGCTGGAAATGACCGCGCGAGTCACTTCTGCTCTACGCAAAATATCGATGAGTACGTCACGGGAAAATGCCGTGACGTCCTGCGCCCGGGCATTCGGACCGAAGTGGATTGTTGGTTCGGTCGATGTTTGAGGGGCGGCGCCACGTTCGAGCCCCGTTTCGAACCCGTCGGGCGCCGTTTCGGTTAAACGCTCGAACGCGTCGAGCATGTTGAAGGGAACCCCGTAGTTCTCGTCCAAGTCTTCCAACTCGGCATCCATGTCGATTGCTGCGGGCGCGCGCCCCTCGCGAGCCGAAAAAGGCCACGCATGCGATGGAGTTTCCTCGGGGGCCGTCATACTAGTTGGAGCGCCCTCTGCCTCCGGTGACACACCGCTTCGCTGCAGAAATTCCAGCACCGCGTTTGCAAGTGCTTGGCCAAGCTTATCGATATATACCTGCGTACGCAGCCGCCGCTCCTCTTCGGGTTGAAGGGAAAGAAAGCTGATCTCGACCAGGCAATTGGCCGTCCTCGCGTGATGACTGGATGCCTTGATGACCCCGGAGACGTTCCCGACCTTAACGCCTCGATCGCGATAGCCAGTAGCGTTGCGGACGTGACGCTGAACGAGTGCCGCAAGTGCTACGGACGCAACGCTATGATCCGTTCCAATCCAGGTCTCGGTGCCTTGGGCCGGATCGCTTCCCCCGGGAGCATTGAAGTGTATCGAAACAAAAACATCGGCGCGCTTGCTCTTTGCAATCGCTGCACGATCCAAAATGCCTAGGTTATTGTCACCTCGGCGCGTCAGCACGATCTCAAGGCCGGAACCCGCAAGGGCCCGCTCGGCCGCGAGCCCGACCTTCAACGTAACCTCCTTCTCCAGCAGCCCGGTTGGCCCAGTAGCGTTGTTCGGGCTAGAGCCGCCGACCTTCCTGGATCCTCCGTGGCCTGGATCAAGTACAATCACCGTCATGGCTCCTCCTTACGCGTTTGCGTGGTTCTCCCGGGGGGCAGTCTTTCAGCGGCGCCGGCGCGTGGATGTCGCTCCCCTTTGGCCGGCGGTGATCTGCTCCACCATCCGTCTAAGGTCGGCTGCGTTCAACTCACCCGTGCCCTTGGGCTCGGAGAGCGATATACGAAGGACGACTGGACGGTGATCCGAGACTTGGCGCACGTAC
This sequence comes from Bradyrhizobium sp., assembly GCA_013822885.1. Taxonomy (GTDB): domain Bacteria; phylum Pseudomonadota; class Alphaproteobacteria; order Rhizobiales; family Xanthobacteraceae; genus Bradyrhizobium. The sequence goes on along the minus strand of PNLC01000026.1, from coordinate 12,396 downwards.
TTGTCCAGCGATCGTTCCTTCGCAACGATGAAATAGTCGGTGCCTCCTACCGTCTTGGTGACTTTCGGCGAGAGGAAGATGTTGTCGATTAAGGACTTCGGCGACTTCAAGTAGGTGAAGGCGCCGGCGTCCTCGTCGGTGGCGGACATGGGCAGGAATCCGCCTTCGACCAGAGCGCTAAAATCTCCCGACTCGAGTTCCTCGTTCACGTCGCCGCCGATGATCCAATCGGCATCGGCGCCGTTCGCGATCATTTCCTGAACAGCTCGAGATAGCAGCATAGACGCGAGCCGACGTCGCTTGGCTCCTTCCGCCATGGCCTTGAGATGCAGCGGAACCAGGAAGAAGTCGAACGGCTGACGTCCCTCCCGGCCTAAGGCTTCGAACTTGAACAGGCCCGGATAGCGGTTGAAGATTTTGCCGTCGACGGCTTCGAAGGGCATGTCGTCGCGGCTGTCGAGCTGCCACCAGCGGGAGATCGGTTCGGGCCATTCGACCCTCCTGCCGGACACCAATCGTGGCTTCCAGATCAGCGCCGTGCTCTGCTTGGACTCTCGGGCGTCCGGTTCTGAGAACGCGCATTCGAAGTTTTCGCCGAACCGACTTTGTAGCGTAGAGAGGAGTGCGTGGACGGCAGGAGGTGACACCTCCACAAGTCCCCAAATATCGAGATTGAGATCAGCGATGACAGTGGCCGCGCCCTTCAGTTTCTCCGGGTCGCGCCACCTGTTCGCAAGCCATTCAATGTTCCAGAACCCGATGTCGATGTCCTGTTCCGTCCCAGTGTAAGCGTTCACTACCGCCTCGACATCTGAGCCGCCAGTAGCCTCTCGGCCGAGCGCGCCAAAGAACCCGGTGAGAGTGTCCGAACCGCGCATAGAGCCAAGCACGGTCTCCGCCATGCCGCCGTCGCTTCCGCCCCGCCTAATTCTGTTCTCCAGATCAACGGCGATACTGGCAATCTTTATGCCCTCGTTGAGTACCGCCGTGACTCGCCCGTCCTGTAATCTTTCTTGCCCATCGGTGTTACGGGCGTGATGAAGTGCGATCAAACGGCCTCTCTTGTCGAAAACCGGCGCACCTGAGGATCCATAGTCGGTGTCGGCGGCGTAATGAATTACGGTAGCTCGCATTCGTAGCACCTCCGTATCATCGACTGATGCTTCTTTCAGGCGACCACGCGGGTGGTGGATTATGAATACGGGATCGAATTTTTCCGCGGTGAACGATGCTCTCTCCATGACGATCCAGCCGAACTCGTCAACAGCGGCATCGTCGATCCAGACAAATGTGTAGTCGAGGCCAGTGGCCGTTGCTGGGCTGGTAACGAACAGCCGCTGCGGGTCGACCTTGAATCGTTTTGTCGGAGGCTGCGGTTGAGACCTGCCCGTGAGCAGATCCTCCCTCGATGTTTCATAATCAAACTCGATAGTTGCCGCATTCGCAACCTGGATGGAATTGAGCACATGGTGATTGGTAAGGAGCAGGTTCTTGCCGACCAGGAATCCAGTGCCGTGCCATCCGCTAACCGCTGGCCGCTCCAAATAGTCGTTGTAGTCACCGGGGGGGACCGCGATGCGAGCGACGGACCGCCGACCCTCGGCCAAAGCAAGGAGCAATGCCGATGGAACGGTATTCCACTCGGCAATCTGGGCTTCGAGCTGGAATCCACGCAGCATGTTGGCGGGATCGTCGACGCTGGCCTCTCCCGCGATATCTGAGAATGGGCCATCGTCTCGGCGATCGCCCACGAAGGGAATATTGTTGAAAGCCTCGATCACCTGAGGCGATTGCTGGCCCATCCCGCCGGTAATGTCAGCCGTCTCGGCGCCAGGCTCGTTCAGCTTGATGAGGCCGAGTTCGTACGCGCTTGCCGCGTCTTCAGGTTCGGCCGGCGCGTCGTCATTTCTGTTACCCCGTTCTGCAACGTCGCTCTCGAAGCCTCCGCTCGAAACGAACTGAACTCTCTGAGTGCGCCGGTTACAGCAGCGGCCACAGTCCGTGCAATTTCGTCGGGGTTAATAACGCTGGAAGTCCCGAAATCTTCGTTGCTCGCGCCCTTTTTCTCTTGCCTTGCAGGCATGATACTCTCCTCCCTTGCGAGTAGTTCCGGCGAAACGCCGAGCGGCCTCCAAGCCAATTCTTTCCCTTCGCCGCGGCCCTCGCCAAGAATTCCAAGGTGCATAATATGCACGCTTACATAGAGGTTGCACGCTGGGATTGAGCGATCAGCAAGAAAAATAAAGGCGGCATGTGTGAAGTAACTCACTACTGCGGCAAATGCTGTCTGATTTGCGCGACGCGCAATGGCAACTGCCGCCCGCGGGAGACCGATTGGTACGACGGGCAAGCTCAGCAGAATCTGGCCAGCCACTACATGAAAATATCCCGCTTAGCTCATTGGCCAAATGAAGCGTGAAATTCCGCGTACGTCATTGAAGGTGTTGGCCGCGTCACGAGCGCGTAGAGAGCTGCGAATGGCGTGAGCTGATGTTGCGCGCCTGAAATCGCATTCGAGCCCAACACGAGGTTAGGAAGCCATACGCTCCGAGCGCCCCTCACTTCTGCTCCTGCGCCTTCATCACATCCGCGAACGGCTGCAGCGCCTTGTTCATGTCGTCGAGACGCTTCTGCCATTCGGCGCCGGGCATGAAGGAGATAACGGGGACGTCGCCGGGCGAGGCCTTGAGGTATTCGGGGTCGCGCAGGCCTTCCGCGATGGCGGCTTCGAGCTTCTTGGCGATCTCGTCCGGGATCGCCTTCGGCGCAGCAAAACCGCGTTCGGCTGTCATGGTGACCGGGACGCCTTGTTCCTCCGCGGTCGGAACGTCGGGGAGGGCCGGCGAGCGCTGCTTCGACAGGATGGCGATCGCGCGGAGCGGGCCCTTGTTGCCGCCGTGCAGCTCGGGGAGTTCGCTGACGCTGACCAGGCCGACTTGCAGATGGCCGCCCAAAAGATCGGTCCGCTGCAACGCCGTGCCGCGGTAGGAGATTTCGTTGGGCTCGACCTTGGCCGCGCCCGCCAGCATGCGGATCGCAAGATGTCCGTTGGTGCCCGCGCCGTTATGGCCGAACGTCACCGAGCCCGGCTTGCTGCGCAGCGCCGCCAGCACGTCGGCCAGCGTCGCGAACTTGCTGTCCGCGGGGACCACGATCACGCTCTGGTCGTCCACCACGCGCGCGATCAGGCGGATCTCGTCCATGCTGTACTGGGTCTTTCGCGTCAGCGGGATTAAGTTGTAGCCGGGCACGTTGACCACGCCGATCGAATAGGCGTCCGGTGCGGCGCGCTGGATCGCGGCAAACGCGATCTCGCCGCCGGCGCCGGGTTTGTTCATCACGACGAACTTGACCTTGCCGCCCAGCTTTTGCTCGACGGCCGGCAGCAGCTTGCGCGCCATGACGTCGGTCGCGCCGCCGGGCGCAAAGCCGATGACGACCTCGATCGGTTTGTCATCCGGCCATCCTGCCGAGGCTGGTCCGCCAACCAAAATCCCGAATGCTGCTGCGACCAGTGCGACTTTGCGCTTCATGATGTTCCGCCCATTTCTTGTTGTTGGCCGGTCGCGCCGCCGTCCGGGCAGCGCGACCGATGATTTACTTTGATCGCTTGTAATGGCCCGGTTCGGCGAAGAACAGCCAACGGCACGCATAGCCCCATGAGCGGCTTGTGCGCCATAACGCATTCCCGCGACCCGTTGGCTCATGCGGGCTACTTGCTGTAACAAGGGCGAGCCATTCCATCGCGCGAGGTTTTCCGATGCTGCCAATCCCTGCCGACATTTTCACCGAGCCGGACGACGTATCTCCGGACGCCCTGGCCAATCTTGGGCCGCTGCGCCATCTCGCGGGTGTGTGGCAGGCCGACAAGGGCGTGGATGTGAACCCCAAGGCTGCGGGCCCGGAGCGGCGGGTGTTTCGCGAGCATATCCGGATGGACCCGATCGATCCGCAGGCCAACGGTCCGCAACTGTTTTATGGATTGCGTTATCACATCCACATCAATACGCCCGAGGAAGACATCACCTTTCACGATCAGGTCGGCTACTGGCTGTGGGAGCCCGCAACCGGCCTGATCCTGCAGAGCGTGACGATCCCGCGCGGCCAGGTCCTGCTTGCATCGGGGCAGGCCAAGCCGGACGACAACAGGATTTCCGTCGCGGCGAAGCGCGGCGACACGCGCTATGGAATCTGCTCGACCGAATTCCTGGACGAAGCCTTTCGTACCGATTCCTATAGTTGCGGCATCACTTTCAACGCTGACGGAAGCTGGACCTATCTGATCGAAACCGAGCTTCTCGTGAAAGGGCAGGACCGCCCGTTCAACCATCACGACACCAACACCTTGAAACGCATCGAAGGGCCGAAGCTAAATCCGTGGGCCGCCATCGTGAAAGGTCGTGCAGGGCAGACATAGCGATCGCGGGCCACTTGCTGATTTGCCTTCAGCGCAAGCGCAGAGTGCCGCGCGCGGGATGCGACCAATTGGCACGACGGGCAAATCAGCAAAAGCCGTCCAGCCACTTCGCGAAAAATATACCGCTTAGCCCGCAGGCCAAATCAACCTTATAATTCCGCGCATCTCATCCACCAAAGGGGCGTTGGCCACGTCACGAACGCGCGGTGAGATGCGGTGGACGCGAATGGCGCAGCTGACGTTGGCGCCTGACGCGGACGGCGAAGTCGTGTGGTCCTGGCGTCGCGGTGCTGGCGCTAAGCTTCTCGGGTTATCTCGTGGAGCGACGGTGGCAAAAGAGCCGTTCACCGGGGAGAGCTCGAAGCAAGCCGTAACCCATCGCGCAGGGAAAGCCGGGATGCCTCCGCTGGACCTGTATGCTCGTGTGCGTTTTTGCTTGCGCACATTGCACACGAGACCGCGGGTGCAGCGTGCACCCGGCTTTCCCTGCGCCCTTTGCTTCTGAGGAGGGCGGAAGTTTTTGCAAAACTCGGGCGAACGATGCCGCGAGAACGCGGGCGCACGCCTTCGCGCTGTTTGACAGTTGAATCCGTACGATGACCCAAGGGGAAGGGCCGTCTTGCCGTCATGGCCGGGCTTGTCCCGGCCATCCACGTCTTTCGTGCGGAGATCAAGACGTGGATGCCCGGGTCAAGCCCGGGCATGACGAGGTTGTAGCAGCCGCGAAGCTAAAAACCGAACAGGCCAAGAATCGCCGCGAAGATCGCCGCGATCACAGCCAGCAGGCCGAAGACGACGGAGGCGAGGGCATCGAGCAGCATGTCGATCGAATCAGACACGGTGCTTGCCGCAACGATCACGACGCAGCACCCGGCGCCGATCAGGAGTGACGTCACCACGCCGAACACCATGATCCACAGCACCGCAAACACCAGCACGCTCAGCATCACAGCCGCGGCGATGCGGCGGGCAGGGCTGCTCGATGCCCGCCGGGCGACTGGCTCTGGCGAATTCATGACAGGCGATTCCAGTGCGAGGATGCGAATTATGTCGTCGCAGGCCCGGAAGTGGTTCAACGCTGGACCGCGACCTCGATCCAGTGTCCCGGACGCGGTGCAGCGTTCTACACGCTGCTCCGCAGAGCCGGGACCCATGGCTGGACCCCGGATCAGCAGCGCACCACGCCGCGAACGCGGCGCGCTGCGCAGCATCCGGGGAACGCACCCGCGCAATTCGCCAGAAACGAGCATCCGGCCAGCTTCGGGCAACCGAGACACACTAAATTCCCGGGATATTCCCGAGGGCCTCCCATGGTGTCGACCTATCTCGCCTACAATTCCGTCGTACGCAATCTCAGGCAGTCGATGACCCGCGTCGGGCAGCAAGCCGACGTCGCCCGGAATGCCGCCTACTACCGGGACAACATCGGCAAGGTGAAGTCGGTCGACGACCTCCTGAAGAACGATCGTCTGTACCAGTATGCGATGAAGGCCCACGGGCTGGAGGATATGACCTACGCCAAAGCCTTCATGAAGAAGGTGCTGGAGAGCGATCTTTCCGATCCGAACAGTTACGCCAACAAACTGGTCGACAAGCGTTACCGGGAGTTCGCAGCAGCCTTCACGTTCGGCGGTTCGGAAACGGCCTTAGCCCAATCGGAAAACCAGACCGATGAAATGATCGGCCTGTACAAGGCGACAGTGACGCGCCAGGTCGACGCCATCGACGAGGACACGCGCTACTACAACCTCATGATCGGCAGCGTGACCAACGTGGATCAACTCCTGAACGACGACCGTCTGCGCACCTATGTGTTTGCGGCCTTCGGCATCGACGACAGCCAGTGGTCGCGTGACACCATCAAGGGCGTGCTCTGCAGCGACCCGACCGACCCGAACAGCTACGTCAACACGGCCTGGGTCTCCAGGCTGGATGATCTCGATCACCGGCTCAACCAGGCGAACGCCGATCTGGTCGACGCCAGCGCGAAGATTTCGAACTACATGACGCAACTGGCACAGCCCGGCGCCGACATGGATGATCTCAGGGCCAAGATCACGATGGAGAAAGCGCGCTACTCGAAAAGCGGTGCCGATATCGTGAGCTACAACGACGCCATTTCCATGATCAGTCGGTATGTCGACCTCGCCGCCGGCTTCGAGTTCTCGCCCGACGGGACGCTGCCATCGGGCGTGCCCGCCCAGATCGATGCCAACCGCGAAGTCACCAACGAAGGCTTCGTTCTCAGCAAGGGCGCGGTCTATCTCGCCGCGGATGAGGAGAACGAGGCGCTGGCGATCAACCAGTTCAGATCGCTCATCTACAAGATGGAATCGGTCGAGCAGTTCGTGTCCACGCCGAACGTCTATAATTTCGTGCTGAAGGCCGTCGGTCTCGATCCGCAGAAAGTCTCCGCGGCCACCATCAAGGCCGTGCTCAAGAGCGACCCGACCGATCCGAAGAGCTACGTCTATACGCTGAAGGACGACCGCTACGTCCAGCTCGCACGCGCGCTGAATTTTGACGGCAAGGGCAACGTGACCTCGCCGCTGGTGGCGCAGGACTCGGCGGAGGTCGTCCAGATCGCGCGCGACTACATCGTTGCGAAAACGAAATTTGCAGGCGCGACCGAACAGCCTACGCTTCGGGCCCAAGCCGAAAAGGATGCGGTCTATTACCAGAACGCCATCGCCGACGTCGGCAGCGTCGCCGAGTTGCTTAAGGACAGGAAGATGGTCGATATCCTGCTCGTCTCAAAGGGCCTCGATCCGTCGAAGGTAACCACCGACTATCTGCGCAAGATTTTCAGCTCGGACCTGACGGACGCCAGAAGCTTCGCCAATACCGAGAAGGATCCCCGCTTTGCCGAGATCGCGGCGTCGTTCAATTTCGACAAGCAAGGCAACGTCGCCCGTCTCGCGCAGATCGGTCCGCAGAAGCGGGATCAACTGCTGGAAACGCAAAATAGCTATCTTCAGCAGAACCTCGAAACGCAGCAGGGCGATGCCAATCCGGGGGTGCGGCTGGCGCTGTATTTCCAGCGCAAGGCCGGCGACGTCACCTCCGCCTACGATATACTGGCCGACAAGGCGCTCGCCGAAGTATTTCGCACCACCTACGGCCTGCCCGACTCGGTCGGCAGCATGGGGGTCGATCAGCAGGCCAAGGTGGTGGAGAAATATCTCAACCTGAAGGATCTCACCGATCCGGCCAAGCTCGAAAAGCTGCTGAATCGCTTTTCGGTGATGTACGACCTGAAGAACGGCAGTTCGACGGTGTCACCCGCGCTCGCCATCCTGCAGGGATCGGGAGGGAGTATCGGTCAGGACGCGCTGATGTCGATTGCCCAGTTGGGCAAGCGGTAGAAGCTGCTCGCCGAACGACTGCGCCGGCCAAAGCCGCCGGTCGGCGGCGGAAGCCTTGCGCGACGTCGGATCAGGTATAACTATTGGATCGCCGCTGGCGTCGCCTGTCGGATTGCAAAGGCATCTGCTTCCGAGCCGAGAAGTCGCTCCATGACCGAATGGTACTTTGTCTGGGTCGAAGGTCTGCGCGGGCCCATGCCGCAGAAATGGTCGTCGGACGGGCTTTGGGGGCAGGTCGGCCGTCAGGATGTCATCGTTCGTTTCGCGCTGTCCGATCAGGAAGCGCATCTCCCGCTGGACCAGCTTGCAAGGCTGCATCCCATTCCCGACCGGAAATAGCAGGTGTCGATGCAGGCGTTACGTTACCTGCTGCTGTCGGTCCGCGCCCGGCGTCCCTCGATCGGATAGCCGGGATCGTTGAATCCCGGCGTCGACGGATGGCCGCTCGTCACCAGCCGGTCGATCAGCGCCTCGTCTTCCGCCGTGAAACGATAGTCCAGCGCCTTGATGTAGTCGTCCCATTGCGCCTCGGTGCGCGGACCCGCGATCACGCTCGAAACGAACGACGAGTTCAGCACCCACGACACCGCGAATTGCCCGGCGGTGATGCCGCGCGCCTCCGCATGCTGCTTGATCTCCTGCGCGAGCTGCAGCGATTCCGGCCGCCATTCGGTCTGCATCATGCGCTTGTCGGCGCGCCCCGCACGCGTGTCCTTGTCGGGCGCGGCATCCGGCCGGTACTTGCCGGTCAGCACGCCGCGCGCCAGCGGGCTGTAGGGCACGATGCCGAGGCCGTAATAGCCGCAGGCCGGAAAATGCTCGACCTCCGGCATCCGGTTCATGGCGTTGTAATAGGGCTGGCTGACGATCGGGCGGTCGATGCCGTTGTCGTCGCAGATGTTGCAGGTCTCGGCGACGCGCCAGGCGCGGTAGTTCGAGACGCCGAAATAGCGGATCTTGCCCTGCCGCATCAAATCGCCCATCGCCCGCACGGTCTCCGCAAGCGGCGTCGCGTGATCCTCCTTGTGCAGGTAGTAGATGTCGATGTGATCGGTCCCGAGCCGCTTCAGGCTTTCCTCCGCAGCCTGCAGCACCCAGCGCCGCGACAGCCCGCCGCGATTGGGATCGTCGCCGATCTGGTTGGCGAGCTTGGTCGCCAGAATCCAGTTGTGTCTGTTGTTCGAGATCGCGCGGCCGACCACGGCTTCCGAGTTGCCGCCATTATAGGCGTCCGCGGTGTCGATGAAGTTGATGCCGGCCTCGCGCGCTTTCGCCACGATGCGCGACGACGTCGACTCGTCGGTCGGCCCGCCGAACATCATGGTGCCCAGGCAGATCGGCGAAATCTTCAGGCCGCTGCGGCCAAGGTGGCGGTATTGCATCGGGTGGTTCTCCGGCTGTACAGCGTCATTGCGAGCGCAGCGAAGCAATCCATGCCTCTCGGCAAGCGGATAGATGGATTGCTTCGCTGCGCTCGCAATGACGAAACCTCAACCCTCGCTCTTCAATATCTTGAACACGCCGCTCGCCATCGCGATACAGCGTTTGTCGACAGTCACCTCGGTCGTAATGAAAATGAGACTGCGGGTGGAGCGCACCACGTGCGGTTTCGACAGCAGCACCTCGCCGATCTTGCCGGCCTCGACAAAATGCGTATCGAGCTGCACCGTCGCCAGCGTCGGCTTGCCCGAGACATAGCGGGCGGTCATGCCGCAGGTACGGTCGGCGAAGGTCATCAGGACGCCGCCCTGCACCAGGCCGCGGCGGTTGTGATGCTTGTCCTCGGTGATCAGCGCGTACTCATGCTCGCCGTTGACGACGCGCTGCCACAGCGGGCCGATCAAATGCAGGAATCCGCTGGTTTCGACGATCTTCCAGCCGTCGGATTTGAGTTTGTCCGCGGCCCTGGCTGTCATGTCGTGCTTTCCGTTTCCTGCGGGCTGTCATGCTGTCCGGGTCATTTCATCTGATGCGCTTGTGTTGTAGTCAAGCGGGATGGTCCGGTCATTTGACGATACCACCCGGCGGAATATCGCAGAGCTCTGCGCGGCCTTCACGCGGGCGCCCGCCGGCGAGGCAGAGCCTGTGTTGAAACGCGCCGCCGTCGCCATAGCGCTCACCGGGGCAGAGTCCGGCCTGGGCACCAGTTTTCTGCTGACCCGGCGCGCCGCCAGCCTGCGTTCGCACGCCGCCCAATGGGCGCTGCCGGGCGGGCGCTGCGACCAGGGCGAGACGCAGGTGCAGGCCGCGCTGCGCGAACTCCATGAAGAACTCGGCGTCGGGCTCGCCGAGGGTGACGTGCTGGGCCTGCTCGACGACTACCCGACCCGCTCGGGTTATCTCATCACGCCCGTGGTGGTCTGGGTCGGCACCAGCGCCGAAATCTTGCCGAACCCGGCCGAGGTCGCTTCCGTGCATCGCATCGCGCTCGACGACATCGAGCGCGAGGACGCGTTCAGCTTCACGAAGATTCCCGAGAGCGCGCGGCGGGTGATCCGCTTCCGCCATGCCGGACAGCACATCCATGCGCCGACGGCGGCGTTGATCTACCAGTTCGCCGAAGTGCTGGCGGGACGCGACACCCGCGTGGCGGAACTGGAACAGCCGGTGTTCGCCTGGAAGTAGGCCCTCGCGCGCGAGGCGACGCGCCTTGGCTAGCTAGAATAGGGCCGAAAGTCGCGGCCATTCGGGGCTGACTTCACAGGCGCGCTTGCTAAAAGGGGACGATGGCCCAGCCCTTGATTCGCATTGGTTCCGGATTTGTCGCGCTCGCGCTGCTGGTGAGCGCGCCGCCTGCCGTGGCGATGGATGCGTCTGCTCGATCGGCAACGGACGCGATGGCGCAGGCAGCCTCGCCGCAGGCGATCGCCGAATATCGCCGCAAGCTGAAAGAGTACCAGCAGGCGCGCGCCGCGTTCGACGAGCAGGCGGGCGCCTACTGGTCCTCGATCTACGAGAAGCGGAAGGGCCGCAACGCCAAGCGCAGGGAGCGCCAGGCGATCACGCTCGATGACTACGTGTTGACGCAGCCACCGGCGTATGCGGGGCCGGCGCGGCCGGTGAGCCCGGAGCCGGAGGAAGAAAAGCCGCCGCGCGAGCGCAAGCCGATCCCGGTCGTCGCTGATTTCCTCAAGGCCGCCGCCGAGCATTTCCAGTTCGTCCCACAGCGGCCGGCGGCTGAAGTCGAGTTCAAGCGGGCCTACGCCCGTTACGCGCTGGCGTCAGGGTTGACGCGCGAGCAGGCGGTGCGGGTCTATTCATTCGAGACCGGCGGCAGCGGCAACCACGACATGCAGTCGGGCCTGAGCGCGTCGCGGCCGGGCTCGCGCGCGATCTCGACCGCGATCGGCTACAACCAGTTGCTGACCACCAACAGCGTCGAACTGATGGCAGAGCAGGGCCATGAACTCATCAAGGAGCTGACCGCGAAGGCAGCAGGCCTGTCGGGCGCGCCGCGCAAGGCGATGGACCACAAGCTCGCGGTGCTGAAGAAGATGGTGGCGTTCTCGCGCACCGTGCCGGACACCTGGTCGGAGCATGAAAAGCTCGCCAACACGCCGCAGGGCTGGGCGGTGCATGCCATGGTGCTGGACGTGGATGTCGGGCCGATGCTGCAGACGCACAAGCTTCTGACGTCAGTCCATTTCGCGCGCGCCAAGGGCCACACTCGGCCGTTGACGGCGGCCGAACTCGAAATGATGAACCTGACCGGCGACGGCACCGGGCTCGACATGGTGACGATGCCCCAGGCGATGCGCGAGCGGGTGCCGACCTCGAATTTCTTCCAGCGCGGCGGCTACGAACGCAACCCCGTCGCGATCCGCCACAACACCGTTGCGAAACTGCTCGCGATTACCGACGAGCGGATGGATTTCAACAGCAACAAGCCCGGCGCAAAGGAATTGGCCGCGGCGTTTTAGTTCGCCTCTTCCCGTCTCCCGCAAGGGGAGAAGGGAAGGAAGAACCCCTCAATTCGACCCGAACATGAAGCTGCCGTCGCCCTCGAGATAGGGGCCGGAACGCATGTAGAGCTGTCCATTGGTGCCGATGAAGAACAACGTGCCCTTCGGCACCTTCTTGGCGCCCTTCAGCAGCGTCCCGGCGTTGTTGGTGCCCATCTTGTAGGAGAGCGTCTTGCCGTCCTTGCCATAGGCGTAGCCCATGTCCGATTTCAGATCCCAAGGCGTCGGCGCAGCCGCTTGCGCAAATGCCGATGTCGCTACCGCTGCCAGCGCGGCCGCCATCAAAATTGACTTTGTCGAAACTCTCATCGTCGTCATCCTCCCAGCGGCCTTGATCGGCTTGTGTCCCAGTGCTCTGCGCCCACGCTTTGAACAAATCACGAACGGTATAATTCCGTCAATTGGGACCTTCGACGCATCACAACTCCATAGAGACTTTGTGATTTCCCGGCTTCGACTTCCCGACTATGTTCCGCTTTCCGGTCGCGCGAGCTGCATTGCGGAAATGTCAGGGGATGATTCGTATGAACCACGTCATGAAAAAAATCGGATTCGGTGCGGCGTTGTCGATCATGGCGCTGGCTCCCGCCGCGGAGGCCGACGAATTCAAGCTCTCCAATAACCAGCGAATCGCCTGCAGCCGCGGCCTGGC